>CAJOLN010000006.1 GCA_905235395.1 uncultured Synergistales bacterium | reverse complement strand
TTTCACCGCCTCTGAAAAGTCCCGCCTGACCCCCTCGCCGAAGTAGTACATAACTCCCAGCCAGTATTGTGCCTCAGCGTCTCCCTGCTCAGCGGCTGGGCGAATATACTTTAATGCCTCATCATAATTCTTAGCATCATAATATTTCTTGCCCTGTTCATAGAGTTGTGTTGCAGGCTGTGATATTTGCTGAACTTTACGCTGTTGCTCCTCAAGCTGTTTTTGTGCCTCTGCTTTTTTCCGAGCTTCCTCAGCTTTTCGGGCTTCAGCCTCCTCTAGTTCCCTCTGCCTGCGTTCAATCTCCGCCTTTAACTGCGCTTCCTCCCTGAGCTTCTCCTGACGCTGGCGTTCTAACTCTGCTTTTTTCCGAGCCTCTTCAGCTTTGCGGGCTTCTTCACGCCTCAATTCCTCCTGCTTGCGTTCAATTTCTGCCTTGACACGCTCTTCTTCCCTGCGCTGTTCTTCAAGCTGCTTCTGTAAATCTGCTTTCTGCTTCCTTTCCTCTTCCGTCTGAGCCTGAACATTCTGTAATGCTGCGTCATGACGATTCAGAGTTTCTTTGAGGCGCAATAGCTGTTGTTCTTCCTGCTGGAGAATCTCAAGCTGTTTATGAATTTCCTCCTCTGAATTATCTTTCGTTCGAGTTTGCTGTAATGTTTGCTTCAGAATTTCTTGCATATGTTCAAGCTGCTGCTTCACTTCTTCGTCTGATGCGTCCTTCCTCCTGAATATTTTTCGTAGGCTCGGAAACATCCAGAACGCTGCACCAAGCAAAATAGCCGCAATAATTTCGCCGCCGAACTTCTTTACACCTTCAATAATGACTTCAATTAGAGCTTCCACACTAAAAGCGTCCATATTAGCCCTCCGTGATTTTGTTTGAATATGATTAAATGATAGCATGTGAGTTGCATTTTTAGGGCAGTGATAATATAATAACCGCTGTTGCTTTTCCGAATCGCTAGCTCAGTCGGTAGAGCACCGGACTTTTAATCCGGGTGTCGGGGGTTCAAGTCCCCCGCGATTCACCAGAACAGTCCAGAATGGTCCCATCGTCCAGAGGCCAAGGACACAGCCCTTTCAAGGCTGCGACGCGGGTTCGAATCCCGCTGGGACCGCTACATTTTCCCATTTAAGTATCATTCACAGGATTTATTTTTCATAGGACACAGAAAAATTTGCAGTGAGAGGGTCTTATTATCAATTCTACAGCTTATCTCTCACCGCATATTTTTATTTATGCATTCTCTGCTTTCTTTCTGTTTTTGGCTTCCCTCATGTTAATCTTCCGCTGATTGTAGATTGAGAAGAGTATTGTAGCAACAGATACAAGGAAGAACCCAACAGCAATAGGACGATTCAGAATCTCCCAGAAGTTCCCGTTATTCACATCAACGAACCGCACAAAATTCTGTTCGCACATAGGCCCCAGAATCAATGCAAGAAGAATAGGTGAAAGAGGAAATTCAAATTTATTCATGAGATAACCGATTACTCCGAATAGAACACACACACCTACATCAAATATGCTTTTGTTGATTGAGAATGCACCCAGAAGTGAAACGACAAGTATTATGGGATAAAGCATTTTCTTTTCAACTGAAACAATCTTCGCAAAGAAACGAACTCCTGCACAGCCTACAATGAGCATGGCCAGGTTCGCAAGCATTAAAGCCGCAAAAACACGATACACTGTCGGAAGTTCATTAACATACATCATAGGGCCGGGCTGAATTCCTTTCATGATGAATGCTCCCAGAAGAACAGCAGTAACAGCATCACCAGGTACTCCCAGTGAGAGAAGCGGAATCATTGCGCCTCCTGAACAGCCATTGTTCGCAGATTCAGTAGCGGCTACTCCGTTCGGAATTCCTGTTCCCCAAAGCTCAGGATGTTTCGAGGCACTCTTGTTGAAACCATAAGATACGAACACAGCAATATCTCCGCCTGCACCGGGAATAGCACCGATAAATGTTCCGATTAGACCTCCTGATATTATGTTCAGCCATATCCGTTTTATCGTTGTGAAATCAGGCAGTACGTTTGTGATTTTCTCTTCGGATTTCTGCTGCTTCTCTTCTCCGCTTATTATTCTTTCAACTCCCGCTATCACTTCCGCAATTGCAAATAACCCTATAAGCGTTGGAATAAATGAGAACCCAGACAATAGAGGTCTGAAACCAAAAACGAATCTCTTTGCTCCATATGTAGGGTCTTGGCCTACAGTCGCAAGAAGAAGACCAAAGAACGCAGAGATTAAACCTTTAGCGATTGACTTCCCAGAGATTGATACGATAACTGACAGACCGAAGAACGCAAGCATTAACATTTCAGCACTTGTGAACTTCATGGCCATTTGTGCGACAAGAGGTGATAAGAACGTCATAATCAGTGCACCTAACACACCTCCGCAGAATGATGAGAACATCGCGATAGATAACGCCTTTCCTGCCTGTCCCTTCTGACACATTGGATAACCGTCTAATAATGTTGCCGCAGCACTCGGTGTACCTGGAGCATGAATCAGAATCGCAGATATCGATCCGCCATACATGCCTCCGCAGTAAATTCCAAGCAGAAGACCAATTGAAGGAATCAAATCCATACCGAATGAAAAAGGAATAAGCAATGCTACTCCCATTGTCGCGGTCATGCCCGGCACTGCTCCTAAAAGAATTCCGCCTAATGCACCGAGCAATGTCATTCCGATTACCTGAGCACTTGTGAAAACATTAACGTAACTCTCAAACAATAAACCCCAGTTCATGAATCATGCCTCCTTAAAATTTGTCTACGATGTCGCGTAAAGGCTGAAGTATTCCCATAGGAATATTAACCGTCAGCAGCTTGTAGAATATGAACCACATGATTAACGGCACTAAGAACGATACCAGAATCATCATCACGAAATTGCGTTTGCCTATGAGCCACATGATGATTATGCTTATACATGCGGAGACAAGAACATAACCGAGCCTGTCAAATAAGTATGTGTAGAGGACACAGAGAACTATCACAAAGAATGCAGCAGCAACACCGCGATTTTTGAAAGGGTTTATGCTTGCCGACATTTCATTATCGGGATCAAATTCATTCATTCCGCGAATAACTTTCAGAAGGGACTGCACGAATAATATCACCGTGAAAATGAACATGCCAGTAATCATAATCTGCGGAAATGTCGCAGGCTGTACATGTGCACGCTTATGAATTCTGAACCCTGTAGTCTCAATATAAGTCCAGATTTCAAAAGCGAGAAGGAAAAGTGAACATATGAGATTAGCAAAAGCCTTTGACTGAGTTTTTTTCAAGGGAATTCACATCCTTAATATTAATATAAAAAATGGACAGGGATAATCCTGCCCACATCTTTAATGAATCATTGCTTACAGTTCTATGCCTGCTGCTTCCATTGCCGCAGGAACATCTTTTTCCTCCTGCTGTTCAAGAAATGCTTTGAACTCCGCAGAATCAAGATACGCTATGCCAAGTCCTGCATTCTTCATGTACTTTATGAAGTCATCATCTTTCACTGCGGCTTTGCATGCATCAGCAAGTTTCGCGCGGATTGCCTTATCTACACCGTGAGGCAGGCCAAGTCCACGCCATGTTGAATAAAACGCATTTATGCCCTGCTCCTTGCATGTCGGAATATTACCGAAGACTTCATTATTGATTCTCTCTTCCGCCATGAGGCCAAGACATATCAGATTGCCGGACTCAATGAACGATCGCGCTTCCGCAAGTGAAACTGTTACGCCCTCAATGTCAACACCCTGTGCAGCAGCCTGAACAGCAGAAGCGGCACCGTCAGGATAAGTAACCATTTTAATCTTAACTCCTGCAACGTTCATGAAATAACCGCCTGCGATATGCCACACTGAATTTGCTGATGAACCTCCCATGCGAACCTCACCGGGGTGCTTCTTGCAATATTCAATGAAATCTTTCAGGTTCTTAATGCCGTTTTTTTCTGCCCACGCCTTATTTACTGTTATTCCTGCCGGATCAGCATTAAGACGGCACAGAGGATCATAATTCACGTATGACCTGTAATCAGAAACATCAAGTGCCTTATACGTAACGACTTCAAACGTGATCATTCCGAATGTATATCCGTCAGGTTCTGCATCAGCAATCGCCTCATGTCCTGTTACTCCGCCTGCGCCTGTCTTATTATCGACAATTACAGACTGGCCTAACTGCTTCTCCAATGCCTTACAGAATGCACGAAGACACGAATCAGTTCCGCCTCCTGCACCCCATGGACATATAGCCGTGAGTGATTTTTCAGGGTAAGCGGCCATAGCTGAAGATACACTCAGCATGAGAACAAGAAACATTACGACAGCAAACAACTTTTTCATAATTGTTCCTCCTTATATTGTTTTATTAAATGAATTGCGATTTTTGAATTATATTGTAAGAAATGCAAACATGTCAATTTAAGACTAAAAGATAAAAAAAAGAGAGGCACCTAAGCCCCTCAAAGTGATTCGCAAAATCTATATGAACGAGAAAACAAGATTGCCTGCTTTTACATTCACATCTACTCGTGTCTTCTCTCGAACTCCTCCTGCAATCATGGCACGTGCAAGTTTCGTTTCTACATTATGCGTGATGTACCTCTTCAATGGACGTGCACCATATACTGCATCATATCCTGCCTCAGCAATGAATGCTAATGCCTCATCTGAAAAATTCAATTCAATCTGACGATCTGCAAGCCGCTCCTGCAAATGAGAGATTAAAATCTTCACGATGTCTTTCACTTCGTCCTGCGTTAATGGTTTGAAGAATACAATATCATCAACTCGATTCAAAAATTCCGGCCTGAATGATTCCCTCAATGACTGCATGACCTCTTCACGAACGCTTAACGGTATCAGCCCGTCAACATTTCCCTCAATAAGAAACTGTGAACCGATATTGCTCGTCATGATTATCACCGTATTCTTGAAATCTACAACCCGTCCATGAGAATCCGTTATCCTTCCGTCATCTAATACCTGTAACAGTATGTTGAACACATCAGAATGTGCTTTCTCAATCTCATCGAACAATATCACACTGTACGGTCTGCGTCTCACTGCCTCTGTAAGCTGTCCGCCTTCATCATACCCAACGTATCCAGGAGGTGCTCCTACAAGACGTGATACTGAATGTTTCTCCATGTACTCGCTCATATCGATTCGTATCATGTTGTCCTCACTGTCAAATAATGCCTCTGCCAATGTCCTCGCAAGTTCCGTTTTTCCCACGCCGGTCGGGCCAAGAAATATAAAACTTCCGATTGGACGTTTAGGGTCTTTTATGCCGCTTCTGGCACGAAGTACAGCATCAGCAACAAGATTTACTGCTTCGTCCTGGCCTACAACACGCCTGTGAAGAATCTCATCGAGCTTCAGTAACTTTTCGCGTTCACCTTCAAGAAGACGTGTTACAGGGATTCCTGTCCAGCGGCTTACGATGTCTGCTATTTCATCTTCTGTTACTTCCTCACGCAGTAATTTCTTGTCTTCAATTTCTCCTAATGCGTCATCTTTCACTTTCTCTTTTGCGGCTAACACATTCTCAAGCTCACGAAGTTTTCCGTATCGCAATTCTGCCGCACGACTCAAATCATATTCACGTTCTGCCTTCTCAATTTCCGATTTGATTTCCTCTATCTGGCTTCGCAGTTCCCTTATTCCTGCAATCGCTTTCTTCTCGGTCTCATATTGTGAACGTAATGTGTCTGCTTCTGTCTTCGCGTCCTGAAGTTCCTTCTGCAATACCTTCAATCTTTCTTTTGAGGCTTCATCGCTTTCATGCTTCAATGCTGTCTCTTCTATCTCTAACTGCATAACCTTCCGTGAGGCCGCATCAAGTTCCGAAGGCTGAGAGTCAATTTCAGTTCGTATCATTGCACATGCTTCATCAACTAAATCTATCGCCTTGTCGGGAAGGAATCGATTCGTGATGTACCTGTTCGATAACACTGCTGCCGCCACGAGTGCATTATCCCGAATCACTACACCATGATGTACCTGCAATTTTTCACGTATGCCTCTGAGAATCGAAATTGTATCCTCAACTGTAGGCTGTTCAACATCTACAGGCTGAAATCTTCGTGCAAGTGCAGCGTCTTTCTCAATATACTTTCTGTACTCATCAACTGTAGTTGCTCCTATGCAGTGAAGTTCTCCGCGTGCGAGCATTGGCTTTAACATGTTCCCTGCGTCAACTGCTCCCTCTGCTGCTCCCGCTCCAACAATCGTATGAAGTTCATCAATGAACAATATGATTCTTCCGTCGCTGTTCCGAATCTCATTCAGTACAGCCTTCAATCTCTCTTCAAATTCTCCGCGATACTTCGCCCCCGCAATCAGCGATCCCATATCGAGAGCAAAAACTGTTCTGTCTTTCAGTCCTTCGGGAACATCTCCGCGTACTATTCTCTGTGCAAGTCCTTCAACTATTGCTGTCTTTCCAACACCAGGATCTCCAATCAGAACGGGATTATTCTTTGTCTTCCTTGAGAGTATGCGCACAACTCTGCGAATCTCTTCGTCACGTCCTATAACAGGGTCTAACTTGTTGTTTCGTGCTGCCTCTACTAAATCACGTCCGTACTTTTCAAGTGCCTCATATGTCGCTTCAGGGTCTGCACTCTGTACCCTCTGTGAGCCTCTGACATCGTTCAATGTCTTCAGGAATTTTTCTTCCGTGATTCCGAATTTTGCGAATATCTCTCCGCAAGGTGTATTAGTTCCTTCACTGAGCATCGCTAAGAATAAATGTTCAACTGAAACATATTCATCTTTGAGTGCCTTTGCTCTGTCTTCTGCGGAATTCAATACGCGGTTCAATCTCTGAGTTATATATACCTTCCCCTGTTCAGTTCCTCCTCCTGTTACTCGTGGAATCCTCGATAATTTTTCCATGACCATATTCGAGAGTGATGATGTATTTATATTCATTCGTTTTAGAAGCTGAACTATTAATCCTTCAGAATCATTCAGTAATGCAGATAATAAATGTTCAACGTCAACCTGCTGATGATTATATTCACTCGCTGTTGATTGAGCGTTCTGCATTGCCTCCTGACTCTTTCTCGTAAATTTATTCATGTCCATGATTTTTATCTCCTTTGATTAATTTTGACTAATAATAGCAAAAAATTTTTTCGTGTCAAACGTTACCTTGTTTGCAGTTCATGTTAATATACTTAAATCGCACACTTAAAATTTGAAAGAGGGGTTTATATATCATCATGAAGAAACGCGTTTTTATATTGCTGTCTGTGATATGCATCGCGGTAATCATCTTCACATCTTCAATGGAAAGCAAGAGCATTAAAACAGGTACAGCTACGGCTGACGGTTACGGAGGAAAAGATTCAATCACCGTTACGATTTCAATTAAAGACGGAAAGATAGAATCGGTGAATGCATTAGGCCCACGTGAGACGAACGGCATAGGATCAGTTGCAGTTGAGAGAATGCCCGGAGAAATGGTGAAAGCCAACAGCATTAACGTTGACGGTGTGAGCGGAGCAACATTCTCTTCAACAGGAATACTCAAAGCCGCAGAACTTGCACTTATTGCCACAGGAGTTGATCCGAATGACTTCAAAGGAAGTTCAGCAGTTAAAGCCGAAGATAAAACATATGACGCTGACATCGTGATAGTCGGTGCAGGCGGTGCAGGTATGATTGCCGCGATAACTGCCGCAGATGAAGGAAAGAAAGTTGTGCTCATTGAGAAGCAGGCCATGACAGGAGGAAATTCTGTGCGTGCAACAGGAGGAATGAACGCAACAAAAACAGATGAACAAGACGCGAATACATTCACTGAAGAAGCTGGAGTTGAGAGAATACTGAAGGCCGCAGAGAGATTCAAAGACAACAAAGCAATCACTGAACTGGCAGCTATAGTAACAGCACAATGGGAAGAGTACAAAGCAACTCCTAAAGGCTATTTCGATTCGGTTGAACTCATGCAGCTTGATACGATTGTAGGAGGTCATGGCCTTAATGATCCCGAACTCGTGAAGACATTCGTAGAGAATGCCGCTGATGCAATAGCGTGGCTGAAAACGATTAACATTGATTTGTCATCTGTAGGTGCATTCGGAGGAGCGTCAGTGAAACGAATTCACAGACCATTGAATGAAGAGAAGAAAGTTGTATCCGTTGGAGGCTACATGATACCGAGACTCGAAGCCGCAGTGAAAGCACGAAAGAATATCACGCTCTTAATGGAAACGACTGCGACATCAATCATGACTGACAATGACGGAAAGATTGCAGGCATTGAAGCCGAGAGCAAAGGCGCAAAGATTACTGTTAATGCTAAGGCAGTGGTACTCGCAACAGGAGGGTTCGGAGCAAATCTGAAAATGGTTGCGAGACTGAAACCAGAGCTTGACGGATTCATGACCACAAACGCGCCCGGCATTGACGGAGGAGGAATCATAATGGCACAGGAACTCGGAGCAGCAACTGTAGACATGAAACAGATTCAGATTCACCCAACGGTACAGGCTGATACTGCCGCACTAATCACTGAAGGTTTACGCGGAGACGGAGCAATTCTCGTTAATGCAGAGGGAAAAAGATTCACTGATGAGACTTCAACGAGAGATGCAGTGAGTGCCGCTGAGATTGCACAGCCTGGTTCATTCTCATGGCTCATAGTTGATACGAAAATGGCAGATGCTTCATCAGTCATTAAGGGTTACATCTCGCATGGCTATACGAAAGAGGGAAATTCATTTGAGGAACTTGCGAAGGTGATTAATATTCCCGCAGACGTTTTCGCAGACACAATGAAAAAATGGAATGCCTGTGTTGCAGAAAGAAAAGACCCTGAATTTGGAAGAACGAGTTTTGCACAGCCACTCGATAAGGCACCGTTCTATGCGATAAAGGTTACGGCAGGAATTCATCACACAATGGGCGGATTAAAGATTGATTCCAATGCTCGCGTACTCAAAGGTGACGGTTCAGTCATTCCTGGATTGTTCGCGGCAGGAGAAGTTACAGGAGGAATTCACGGAGGCAATCGTTTGGGAGGAAATGCAGTAGCAGATTTCGTGATATTCGGACGAATTGCAGGACACAGCGCAGCAAGTTTCTAGTTCGATATGAAACAAGACCGGGTTATCACAGGCCCGGTTTTTTTGTGAGGTTAAATCTATGGCAGAAAAAAGCGTAAAGGCGAATTATATTTACAATGCAGCATATCAAGTATTAACTCTCATCACACCATTAATTACTACTCCGTATTTGTCGCGTATATTAGAAGCAGACGGGATCGGAACATACAGTTTTGTGTATTCTGTAATGTCATATTTTCTCTTATTTGCAGAAATGGGCATTTCTTCTTATGGGTCGCGGAGAATTGCATACTTCAAAGACAACAGGGCAGAACGAAGTAAAGTATTCTGGAATCTGAAATGTCTTTCACTGATAAATGTATGTGTATGTATGACAGCATATACGATTTTCTCTTTCATGTATGCTGGAGATAATCTTGGAATATATCTTGTAACTGGGATATACATATTCAATTTAGTGATTGATCCTGTATGGTTATTTTCCGGCATGGAAGAGTTCGGAATAGTTATAGCTGTAAGTATTGTTACAAGGTTGCTGAGTATAGTTTTTGTGTTTTTATTCATAAAACAAAAATCAGATCTCACGCTTCATATCGGGGGAATAATATTTTTCATAATTCTTTCTTCCACAGCATTATGGGCATATCTTCCTAAATACATAGATAAACCTGAAATAAAATCTATAAAACCATTCACAGACATAAAAATTATATGGATTCTTTTTGTTCCAGGTATTGCATCTCAGATAGCTTTTTCACTTGATAAAATAATGCTGGGAGTATTTACCGGTTCTGCTTTCGAGAACGGTTATTATGAACAGGCCTTAAGGATATCAATTCTCGCAATGATGCTTATCTCTTCACTTGGAACTGTAATTACACCGAGAATAAGCTATCTTTTCGGGAAACAGGATAACGGGCAGATACAATCATACATGTATGTGAGCTATAAATTTATCTGGTTTCTTGGAACGGCTTTATGTCTTGGCCTGTTTGGAATATCTGATAATTTAGTACCGTGGTTCTTCGGTAAAGGCTACGAAAAAGTTACAGGTCTGCTGAAAATTTCATGTTTCATGATACCTGCAATAGGTATCAATAACACAACAGGCAATCAGTATCTCAATTCAACGAGCAGAGAAAGTATATGTACGCGTACAATCATAGGTGGAGCATTAGTGAACTTCATGCTGAATATACTTTTAATACGAAAATTTTTATCATATGGTGCAGTTATTGCTTCTGTTGCTGCTGAAGTCTTTATTGCAATATGTCAGTTTTATGTTATCAGGAATGAGCTTAACGTCAGGAAGATTATTCTTTCGGGGAAAAATTATTTTCTCTCAGGTATCATTATGCTCATTTTTCTCAGAGTTGTGAATAATTATCTCTCTCCTTCTATAATTCATACATTCATGATGATTTTTGCAGGAGCAGTTATTTATCTCACTATTCTGCTGATTCTCCGTGATGAGTTCTTCATAGACTATTCACAGCGCACATTGAGAGGTATTGCTGCAAGGCTTAACAGATAAACGAAAGGAGTGATTCATTTCATGGCAGTGTATGAAGACTTTGCAAAATTAGATATACGAGCAGGAACAATCATAAACGTTGAAGCATTTCCAAAAGCAAGAAAGCCAGCTTACAAGCTCACGATAGATTTTGGTGATGAAATCGGAATCAAAAAATCATCTGCACAGATAACGAAGCTGTATAACCCAGAAGATTTAATCGGCAAAAAAATTCTCGCGGTTGTTAATTTCCCTGCGAGACAAATTGCAGATTTCATGAGTGAAGTCTTAGTGCTCGGCACAGACAGCAAAGAAGGAATCGTGTTAGCAGTTCCCGATAAGCCCGAAGAAACAAAAGACGGAGATAAATTATGCTGACGTAAAGGAGGGCAGAGAAATGAAAAAATTCAGTGTAAATTCAAATTCAAAGATTGATTCAATAGGTGAGGCATTAAGTTTCATAAGAGAAAACCTGAAGAAATATCACCTCAATTCCAATGAAGAATCACGTGCGAATTTAATGGCAGAAGAATCATTGACGCATCTCATTGAACATGGAAACCTCAAAGAAGGCGGAGCATTTTACGTGAGCATCAAAAAATTCTTCGGCAGAATAACAGTGAAACTCACAGTGCCAGGCGAAAAATTTGATTTTCTGGAGACTTTGAATCCAGGAATCACATTCGATGAAGAAGGAATGCCCGCAGCTTACGAGGCAATACAGAATATCCTGCTTCATTCATTTGAAGACAGACTGAGATATTCACACAGGCGCGGCTTCAATATCATAATGGTTATTGCTGCACGTTCAAATAAATCTGCTTTCTGGTGGACACTTACGGCTTTAATCTCGGCAGTTATCATAGGAGCTTTGATGAAGAATTTTACATCTGAGTCATTATGTTCTGCGGTAAACAGCATTGTTCTTGTGCCTTTTAAAACTATGTACATGAACATCATAAAAGCTATCGTCACTCCTCTGATATTCTTTGCGATCGTGAATTGCATTTCACCGTTCAAAAATTTCTCCGAGCTTGGTCGCGTAGGGTTAAAGATTGTGAGTGCATTCCTGATAAAAATGTTCCTAGCTGCATGTATAGGTGTCGGAATATTTTTCCTGTTACAGCCATGCGGAGGCATTCATCTTGTTGCATCTAATCCTTCTGTATCTTCTGCGTCTATTCCTAATAGCGATGTCATTGTTAATATTGTCCCTTCAAATTTTCTGCGTCCCTTCTTTGAGATGAATATGTTTCAAGTTTTATTCCTAGCGTTTTTATGCGGTGCAGGTCTTCTGACAATGGGAGAATCAGCGAAACCTCTGCGTGAATTTTTTGATTCATGCTGTCAGCTTTTCATGGCAATCACAAAAATCATTATGCGTTTTCTTCCGTTAGCGGGATTTTGTTCTATACTTTCCGCAGTTCTCACGGCTGACTCAACAATCCTGATTTCATTCACGGGATTCATAGCTTCAATTGTGGCAGGTATGTTCTGTCTTTGGACTATGTCATGTCTTCAGATTTTTATTTTTGGGAAGCTCAATCCGATTCATGCACTGAAGAAATTTTTTCCGTATGCGCTGCTTGCAATGGCATCATCAACAACGGCATCTATTCCCAGCAATATGAATGCCTGCGATGAAATGGGAGTACCTAAGCGTATATTTTCATTCTCAATTCCTTTGGGGGCAACAATAAGCCTTGATGCTGCTGCAATGTATACAGCATTAAGTTCACTTATGCTCGCGAAAATTTACGGCGTTAATGTCCCTGTAGAAAGTATTCTTCCATTGATAATATCTGTTACGATTTTAACTGTCAGTGCTCCGGGCATAACTGGTGCATCGCTTGTGTGTATCTCTATTGCTATTTCACAGTTAGGAGTTCCTGCTGAGGCACTCGGAATCATTATGGGTATTGATGCACTTCAGAATTTCATGCACCCTCCTGTAAACAGTTTCAGTGCAGTAGCATCGACATTAGCAGTAAGTTCAAATGAAAAGATACTCGACAGAGAAAAATTTTACGGTGAAACGAAGGATTTGCAATAAAGTAAGGTTCAACATGCTATCATTCCGCAATAACAAAAACAAAGGAGAGATTCATTCAAACATGTTAGGCGATTTCACATATTCAAATCCTACGCGTATACATTTCGGAAAGAATGCATTAGCTTCACTCAAAGATGAACTTTCAAATTACGGAAAGAATATCCTTCTCACATATGGCGGAGGATCAATCAAGAAGAGCGGACTGTATGATGATATAGTTGCGATACTCAATGACTGCGGAAAGAATATCATTGAACTTCCCGGAGTCATGGCCAACCCGACAATCGAAAAGTTATACGAAGGTGCAAAGCTCGCAAAAGAGAATCACGTTGATTTGATTCTTGCTGTCGGAGGCGGAAGTGTATGTGATTACTCGAAGGCGGTATCAGTGTCAGCATACTGCGAAGAAGATGCATGGGACAAATATTTTCTGAGAATGGAAGAACCAACCTGCAAAATTATTCCTGTTGGGTGCGTCTTAACAATGGTAGGAACAGGAAGCGAAATGAATGGCGGAAGTGTAATCACGAATCACGAACAGAAACTCAAGATAGGCCATGTATTTGGAGATAATGTATTTCCGAAGTTCTCAATTCTGAATCCCAAATACACTTTCACTGTCCCTCAGTATCAAATGGTCGCAGGTTTCTTTGATATCATGTGCCATATTCTGGAACAGTATCTTTCAGGCGAGGACGACAACACATCGGATTATATTTCGGAGGGTCTGATGAGATCACTCGTGCACAGCTCAAAAATTGCCGTAAAGAATCCTCGCGATTACGAAGCACGCAGTAATATCATGTGGACGGCAACATGGGCATTGAACACGTTAATCGGCAAGGCGAAATCTCAGGACTGGATGGTTCACATGATAGGTCAGGCTGTAGGAGCGTATACGAATGCAACTCACGGCATGACACTTTCGGCAGTATCACTCGCATACTATCGCACAATCATGAATGCAGGACTGAAAAAATTTGCACGTTTTGCGGTTAATGTGTGGGGAATCAATACTGAAGGCAAAAGTGATTCGCAGTTAGCAGACGAAGGACTAAAGGCATTTGAATCATGGATGCGTGAGATTGGAGTTGTGATGAGCTTGAAGGAACTCGGAGTTACGGAAGATATGTACGAGGGAATTGCAAAGGCAACGTTCATTCTTAATGGAGGCTATAAGAAGCTGACACATGATGAAGTGATTGATATTTTGAAGAGGAGCATGTGATTCATGAGCAAAAAGTTAGTTGCATATTTTTCAGCGAGCGGTGTTACAGGCAGTGTAGCGAAGAAACTTGCAGAGGCAGTTGGAGCTGACATCTACGAGATAAAACCGAAAGTTCCATACACGAGCGCAGATTTGAGTTGGAACAATTCAAATTCACGAAGCAGTCTTGAGATGAAAGATAAATCATCACGTCCTGAACTTGCAGACAAGAACGCAAAGATTGAAGGCCATGATGTGATATTCTTGGGCTTCCCGATTTGGTGGTATGTAGCACCAACGATAATCAATACGTTTCTTGAGGCATATGATTTCTCCGGCAAGACGATAATATTATTCGCTACGTCTGGAGGATCAGGTTTTGGGCAGGCAGTTGAAGGATTGAAAGTGAGTGCACCAAAAGCAATCATACGTGAAGGGAAATTATTCAACAGACGAACATCAGTTGATGAGTTAAAGAAATGGGCTGACAGTTTAAGCGTTTAGGAGAGAATCAAATAGCCGGAGTGTTATCGCTTACTGTGAAAATTCTCCGGCTGTTTTTATGCGCGTTAATTTCTTGCGTCAGGATTATTTATGAACCACGACCACAAACCTGGGTCTGCTTTGAAAATAATCTCCATGTTTATAGCGGCTTCGGAATATCCTTGCTGAGCTGATTTGAAGAACCAGCGTACTGCCTCTCGATTATCATGAAGTTCCTCGAAGTAAAACTTTCCCAACTTATATTGTGCTTCAGGGTCTCCGTTTGTTGCTTCCTTACGAATTGAAGCATATTCTTCATCAGGCATTGAAGGCTTCGGTATCGTCAGCCTTTCCGTTATACTCAGAATGAATTTTGCTTGTTCGTGGCCTAATGCTGCGGCTTTTTTTATGTAGTACTGTCCCTTTTCCAAATCCTGTTTTACAAGAAAACCGTTCAGGTACATTCCGCCGAGTTCAACGAATGCTTCAACATAATTATTCTCTGCTGACTTCATGAGCCATTTTAATCCCTCGTCATCATTCCTTGCGACAATTTCACCGTCAAAATATGCCTGGCTTAATTCATACTGAGCCTTTGCATCTCCTGCTGATGCTCTGCTTAACATTGAATCAAAGACGGGGTTTGATGATTTCGCTGGTTCTGGTTTAGGAGCTGGGGAATAACTCTGCGAAGAAGGATTCAAATCATAAATACTGCACTCCTCCATATAGTTATCGTATCTGTATATTCCCGAAATGGTTACTGTCTGACCGATTGAAAGGTTTTCGACATAACGATTCCACATGAAGTTACACGAAACACCTTTCTCATTCTCTGAGGGCTTACCGTTTAATGTTACCGTTGCACCAATATCAGTGATATGCTTCGTGATGTTCGTGATTATGCCTGTAACATTAAGTTTTCTGTCTTTGTAGCGATTTTCAGCTCTAATTTTATTCGCAATGAGTTCTGACGCTGTTACATTTTCAGGGGGAAGAGCCTTTTTTTCGTTTCGTACCCTTTCAAGTTCTGCCTCATTGCCCATTTCCCAGAATCCCACAAATATCGTCCCAGCACCGAACAGCGCAAACAATATCGATGGGACTCCGCACACACCGCCTCCAAGAAAAGCTCCTACCTTATTAAGTACCAACGCTATTAGCAACAGAAAAATCCCGCCTAATATCTCCATTGATATGCGCTCCTTTCTTTTGATGAAACAGCAACTGATGATGACAGGTTCACGATACATAACGAACTTATTGAATGATTGAAAGTGAAATTAGTTAAAGAATGGCGATGTGCGATGTGCGATGTGCGATGTGCGATGTGCGATTATACACAAGAATAATATTCATGTAAAGCCTCCTTATGATTGAATTGCGCAACATTATACTATATCTCTGAAGTTACGTTTACATTCACACTCTTAATTCCTCTAATATTCTTGAGGGTCTCTGTGAATCTCTGAATCTGATTCGAGAGGCCCTTTGTTATTATGCATTCAAGGCATGTCTCATGATTTATGTGCACATGAGTTGAGCAGATTATCACATCACCGTTATCATGCTGTGCAAGTGTGAGTTTTCTCGTGAGTTCTGGAAGATGATGATCATATACAATTGTCACGGTCGCAAAAATTTCACCGTCACTGCACTTCCACCTTTCACCGGCAATATAGCTTCTCATTAGAGACCTTACAGCTTCAGATCTGTTATCGCGTTCCTCAGTGTAATAGTACTTCTCAAACTCGCACAATAATTTTTCCGGCACTGTTATGCTGAATCGAATCAGCTTGTCTCTTTCATCACATAACATCACTTTTTTGTGTCTACTATCTGTGCTTCTATCACTTCATACTTATCTTCTGTTTGTGATGATGTATTCGATGATGACACAGACGACCATGATGATCTGAAATCACTTTCGGGAATAGTCTTGCCAGTGAAATATTTGAAGCAGTATCTTCCGCCTGCACCGAACAACGCCGCAAGCAATCCCCAGCCTAAAATTCCGAATAAGAATGACGGCAGCACAAAGAGAACGAAATATATTATGCTGAAAATTAATCCGCCTGTACAAAAGAACATCGGAGAGAAGACAAGCAATAATATTCCGCGTTCTTTGGGTGCAGATTGATTCCAGAGTTTTATGAAGTAATCAAGTCCGCTTATGTATAACGACGGCTTGAGAAATTTCATTAAGTAATTTTTGATTCTAATCAGCCAGAACAAAAGTTATCACCTCAGAAAAATTTTGCTGAACTAATTATATCAACATGGCCGCAAAAAAAGACTTCCCGAATCATTTCATCAGGAAGCCTCATAAGGTAGATAATTTTTATCTGCTCATCTCGTTTAACAGTTCATCAGAAAATCTCAGCAGACGGCCAAGCTCATAGAATGCATTTCTCATTCTCTCAGGTTCATTATTCATATTAGGCCCGTGTTCTTTCAGAAGCTCATAATACAGGTTCTGAGATTCATCAAGGCTCAAATGCCATTCAAATTTTTCCGTGAAAAGTTTTATCAGCTCATTCAAATCCTCAATCGATTTCAGATTTAATCCCTTCATGCAAAGCTCAGTTAGAATCCCGTTGATGCAGTCTGAAAATGCAAAACGTATTCTCTCTCCGTCTGGCTTAACCTGCCAGAATGATGCGAAATCAAATGCACGTCTTATGCCCTGTACATCAGGATTTGAACTTTCGAGTCTCTTAACAATCTCGCTGGTCAATGTGAATTCTGCCGCCGTAGTTATGATTGCAGGGGGCTTTGAATTCAGGAGGGTAAGATATTCGAGGAGCTGATCATAATCTTTCACCATAGTTTTCACTGTCTCTTCAAATTTCATTACGTCCTGATGAAGAAGCTCACTTAACACTCTATACCTTGCGTCTGTAGGAATGTTCGTTAATGTGAACTGGTTATATCCGAATCTCTCGAATAACAATGCTTCTTTGTTTTTATCATTGAAGAGTGCCTGAAGTTTTTTCACTTCATCAAGCGTAAGTGCACTTTCAGGATTATCATCTTCAGCTATTCCGCAGGATATTAATGTCCCGCCGTTATGACTCACTGCAAAAATGTAATTTCCTTCCTCAAGAGTAACTCTCGATTGAACGTGAACTTTCCCTGCCGAGAATGATACTGAATCATCATTGCCTATTTTCAACACATTGCCGGACATATCCCAGCAGCCTTCGGAGAAATTATGATTGAAATCTTTCAGCGGTGATGCAATTCCATAATACGCGGCCATTTGAACTCTGTCTGCACTTCCCTGTTTCGCCTGAAGTTCATAAATCTTCGCACCGTCTTTGAGTTCGGGTACATTGCTTGGAGCTTCAGCTAAGAGTTTCAGATATGCAGGCTCTAAGTCCTCATTGAAGAGTGTCTTTGCGAGGTCGATTGCTCTTGCGGCATAACGCATAATCTGAACGGGTTCAATTCTTGAAATTTCATCGAAGAACCACCCGCATGACGTGAACATTAAGAGTGAATTTCTCTCCATTTCCATTAATGAGAGCGCACGAACCTTTTCGTCCTGATTGAGTTCATGAGATGCATTGCGTTTAAGAAATTCATTTACGTTTTCAATGCTCCTGTCGAGAATTACATTTATATATTTGTTCCTTGCGTCCCAGACATCAGAGAATAATTTCTCACCCTCAAATAAATCCGCGAGTTTATCACGAAGATAATTCATTGCGATTCTAAGAGGCTTTCTCCATTTGTGATGACAGTTAGGAGTACCAGCACCGCATGAACAATCACTTTGCCAGCGTTCAACACCATGTGCACAGCTCCACGAGGAATTTTCGATTATCTTCACTTCACGTTCAGGAGGATAGAACGCGAGATACTCACCGTAAACTGTAAGTTGAGCGTCCGAAGATTTTTCTATTGTGTCGAGGCAGTAAGCTAATGCCATGTCTCCATGTTTGTGATGATGACCATATGACTCACCGTCAGTAGCAACGTTGCATAACACCGGCTGACCTGGATTAGGGTTTGCGGTCATGAGTTCACGGGCGAAATTTCCACCATCATTGAGTAAACCTGCAAACGCGATTTTCTGAGAGAGAACGCCGTCGTAAAAGAAAATTGCGATACTTCGTCCTGAAGGCAGATTGCACACGTATGAACATCTCGAATCAATTCGTGCACCGCTTACGTCCTGCCACCCTCCGTAACCTTTAGTTCGTACTGACTGAGCCTGCCACGGAGACAATACGGTGAAAGCAATTCCGTTTTCTGCGAGTACTTCAAGAGTTTCAGTATCAACTGCACATTCAGCGAGCCACATTCCTTCTGGCATTCGGTTATATCGCTTCATGAAGTCGGATATTCCCCATTTAACTTGAGTCTCTTTGTCGCGCCTTGATGCTAACGGCATGATAATATGATTGTAGACTTGTGCCATTGCAGGGCCATGACCTGAGAATCTTTTTTGGCCAAGTTTATCGGCTTCAAGTATTGATTCATAACATAATGAATCATTTTCTTCGAGCCAAGTTAAAAGTGTCGGGCCAATATTGAAACTTATTCTTGAATAATTGTTGCAGATCTTTCTGATGTATCCTTCATCGTTGAGGATTCTTGATGCGGCGTTACGGCTGTAACATTCTGATGATATTCTTGCGTTCCAGTCATGCCAGGGTGCTGCACTCTCCTGAAGCTCTACGGTTTCGAGCCATGGATTTTCTCTTGGAGGCTGATAGAAGTGTCCGTGAACACAAACATAGCGCGGCAAGATAACATCTCCTTCCAAAAAATAATATATACTCGTTAATCAATTATACTCACGCTGAGAAATTACAATGAGAGTAGTATACTTTTGTTTTAAACTTTCCCTCTAATATATTTTGATTATGTCCATTCAAATGGGAATGATTGCATCGCTGGGAAACATATTCGGAAAAAAATTAGGAGTTATAGGTTATGTTATATTGTGGATACTTGATAAGATTTAATTCACACTTCCGTCTGAATTATTAACTCTGCTTTTTGATTTTATTGATTTCATAAAATAATCCACAAAAAAAATTGTCCTCCTGAATCGAATTTCGGGAGGACAGCAAACATTCAGCTACTCGTATATGAATCTCTTCAAGTTAAGAATGTCTGCAAAAGATATGCGTTTGATTGCCCACTTCACAGGGATAACCATGAACGCAAGCACTAAACAGTTCAGCCATGAATCAAGACTCAATGCCTCAACATTAAGAACCTCTCCGCCAAACTCAATGAATACCCATTGAAGTATAAATATGAACAGCATCACGAACACGCAATTTTTCGATGAGGCCATGCTTAGACCATTGAACGTTATCGACATCATGAACACCGCGAACAATGCAGTTCTCAGATAAACGATATCAGCATTCCCGAATAATCTCTTTATCGGAGGGAAGAAGAGTACTGCAAGACTTATGAACGTTATGTATGCTGCACCTGCAAGAATCTCATTGAGCATTGACTTTGTGATTATGTTCTCATCTCTTGGTATCGGCTTATCATTCATGTATTCCTGTCTCGGAGGCTCTGAACCGAATGCTATTGCCGCGAGTGTATCCATTGCAAGATTGATGAGCAGTAACTGAATGACAGTGAGGACGATATTCTGACCGAACATAGGCCCTAAGAAACATGTAACGACTGCCGCAACATTAACTGTGAGCTGAAAGACTAAGAATTTCCGAATGCTCTTGAACATCGTGCGTCCGTAAAGAATTGCCTTAGCAATCGATTTGAAATTGTCATCGAGAATCGTAATGTCTCCTGCTTCCTTCGCTACTTCTGTTCCTGATCCCATTGCGAAACCTACATCTGCTTTCTTCAGTGCAGGTGAATCATTCACTCCGTCTCCTGTCATTCCGACAACGAGATTCAATTCCTGTGCAATCTTAACGAGCCTGCTCTTGTCGGAAGGAAGTGCACGTGAGATTACGCGTAAGTTCGGAAGAATTGCTTTCAGTTCATCATCTGTCTTCTCTGACATTTCCTGTGAGGTCATAGCAATTTCTTCGGGGCTTGAAATTAATCCCGCTTCCTTTGCGATTGCTACTGCTGTCTCTTTCCTGTCGCCTGTAACCATTACTACCTGAATTCCTGCCTTGCGTACCTGTCTTATTGCATCAACTGCTTCTTTGCGAACGTTATCGCGGATACTCAGTACGCATACGAGTTCCATCCCTGCACCTGAATCTTTTGCGATCGCGAGTAATCTCATTGCTCGGTCTGCCTGAGTGTTGATATATTTTTCGAGCTTCTTTCGGTCAGTGAGATTTTTGCAGTGAGTGATTATCTTTTCAGGTGCACCTTTGATGTATATCACTCCGTCATTGAACTCAACGCTTGATGTCTTCTTATCGGAATTGAACGCCTCAAAGTTTTTCACTTTCTTCTTCCTGGCCTCAATCTTTTTCACAAGCTCATCATGATTCAGGAAGTATGACATCAATGCTCTGTCTGTACTGTTGCCTCCGATTACTGCTCCGTCTCCAATGCTTGCACTGTTATTCACTCCTGCACCTGCAAGAAGGTCTTCAAGCATTTCATCAGGAAGTTCATCAAGTGATCTGTAGACCGTTGCATCATTCGATGCTATCTCTGCTATGCTCAATCTTCCTTCTGTTATCGTGCCTGTCTTGTCGCTGAACAATAAGTTAAGGCTTCCTGCTGTCTCTAATCCGTTAATCTTCCGAACAAGAACGTTATCGCCTGCCATTCTCATTGACTGGAACGACATTAAGATAGACGTAAGCATAGGCAGACCTTCAGGTACAGCACATACAACAATTGTAACTGCTACGGTGATTGCATCAACGAGAAGACGAATCCAACCGTAAACATCAGCGGGTGCAGTGTGAGTGAAGAAAGTACGTGCGATAATGCCGAGAACAATTGCGATTGCTCCTGTGTAACCGAAGACTGAAATTTGATGTGCGAGTTTTCCAAGTTTCACCTGAAGAGGTGTTTTCCTCTGTGCCTCCTGAACTTCGAGTGCAAGTTCACCGAATAATGTCTTGTCGCCTACAACGGAGACCTTCATGTAACCTTCGCCTGAACACACGACAGTTCCGCGATACACATAGTACTTATTGAGGAGGTCTTTTGTGTCGTAGAATTCGTTATCGGGATTCGGATTCTTCTCGGCTTCTTCAGTCTCTCCGTTCAATGCTGACTGATCCACTTTAATACTTCCATCAATCATTATTCCGTCGGCTGGTATTTTGTCGCCTGCCTGAAGAAATACAGTGTCATTCGTTACTGCTTCACTCACATGAATCTCATGAATGCTGCCGTTTCGGATAACCTTCGTCATTTCTCCGTCTTCCTGCTGGTGCTTCAAGGCTGATGCTTTTTCTTCCTGCTGATATTCCGTGATTGATGATACTCCTCCTGCAATGAGAACAGCAACGAGTATACCGACGGGTTCAAACCATTCTGCACGTCCCACGAAGAAGAGCACTAACTGAATTGCGAGTGCACATAAGAGAATGATGATCATGGGGTCAGAAAGGTTATTCAGGAATTTCCTGAAGAGAGGTTCACGCGGGAGTTCAGTTAAAACATTTGAGCCATATTGCTCGCGGCTTGATTGTACTTCGGAGTCATTGAGGCCATGAATCTCAATCATATGTAATATTCCTCCAGTTTGAATTTATATTTGTGAGCTGATTATAGCCTTATGACCTGAAAAAACAAAACTTTAATCTACCAGTAACATCCTCCTTCTACATTTATGAAATCTTCTGGCCTCTCCTGAGGGTTAACCCAATTAGGATTACTGACAAGCTCTTTATATTTGCTCATATTTTCCCAGCGGAAGCCTTTTATGCCAAACACCATTTGTGTTACTCCTCCCAAATGTATTGCAATTTTCCCTGACTGCTTTATCATCGCGGCAAGAGGGAAGCCATAAGCACCGCAGCCTATAATCGCAACATCAAAATCTTTCTTCATAGCCTCCTGATGCATATAGTCAAGCGCATCAAACCATGTATTAAATCTTTCGTCTTTGTTGAATGCTATCGTCTGTACTGCACGTTGTGTAATTAGCTCAAACTTGGGAAGTATATTCGTTCCTGGAAACAATAATTCACGCCTCTTATACTGAGACCGTATAGTATCTTCAAATGGGTGTATCACAAGTACACGTTTGTTTTCGAGTTTTGATGTCCAAGATTCAGACGCAAAGAAAGGTTCAAGACTTTCTATGTGGCAGAATTCTGCTTTTTCTGCATAGACTTTACATTCATATTCTTCCATGAAGTCGCCGCGAATACCTATAAGATCTGCCTGACGTGTTGCATCTCTCATAACCTCTGCAAAATGAGGAAGCATATTCTTATCTTCCGGGAAAAAACCTGCGTTGTTGCATAAATCCCTCATTGTTATTCCTACGGGCATAAGAAGACCTTTGTTATCATCTCGCACTTTTCTTATTGCTCCAAGCTCAACCGTTCCAAATCGCCCTGCCATAAACGGAGTATTGCTCTCGATAGCTTCAGATATGAATCTCTGTGCTTCATCTAATGTAAGCATTCTTTTTCCATTAAATAGGTTTTGATTTGAAGTGTACTTAGTGAGTTTATTCCTTATCATGTCCATACATCCACGAATATATGCACGCATTCTAGCATAGCTGCACCTTCCCATGAGAAAAGAAAAGATTACACACAGCATATTGATTACGTATCTGAAATACTCTTTTACTCCCTGTTTCAGAATAAAGTTATAAGGTTTTGGATTATCAGACATCATGAATCACGACCCCTTAGCAAATTTTTTTAGATTGTATCACTCATTCAATGCGTCAAGAATCTTCTTTGCTGTTATTGGCCCTATACCCGGAACCTTCATCAACTCCTCTGCACTTAATGCCGCAATCCTCTTCACACTTCCAAACTTCACAAGCAATTCCGCAGCTGTCTTCTTCCCAATCCCATCAATATCATCAAGCCTCGAATACCGAACCCGCAACCCTCTTGCATGTCTGTGTGTCGTAATCGAATACCTGTGAACCTCATCACGCAGTCTCTGCAATAATTGCAATGCAGAATCATCACGCTCCAATCTCAAAGGCTCATTTTGATTTGGAAGGAATATCAGCTCTTCACGTTTTGCAAGTGCAATCATTGGCAAATTCATTCCGAGTTCATGTATCGCTCTCTGTGCATACTCTAACTGTTCTGGCCCTCCGTCAATCAATGCTAACTGCGGTGAAGGCTCCGAATTATCAAGTACATGACGGTAACGCCTCTTCACTGTCTCATACATTGATTCAAAATCATTAATCTCTCCGTCTTCAAGTGAACGTATTCTGAACCTTCGATACAAATTCGGACTTGGCCTCCCCTGCTCAAACACTACACAACACCCATATGTATCATGTCCATGTGTATGCGAAATATCAAACGCGTCAATTCTGAACGGCAGAACATGAAGATGAAGCAATTCCTGAATTCGATTTAGAACATTCCATGTCTCATTGTCTAAGTCTTCCTGCAATGCTGAAGATATTTTCTGTCTCGTCAGTTTCCATATTGCTCGAATAGTATCGCGGTATCTTGCAGCCTTCTCAAATTCAAGTTTATTCGCACATTCATTCATGCGATTACGAAGACGTTCAACAAGTTCTGCGGATTTACCCTCAAACAGCAATACAATATCTGCGGCACGTTCAAGATATTCCGACTTTGTGCACAGGGCTGCACATGCACCCATAGAATGGCCAAGACCGTACTCAATGCATGGACGCTTATTTGAATCAGGAGTTATCTTCTTCGTACACACTCTCAAAGGGAAATATCGTTCTGAAAGTCTCATAAGGTTTCGTATGTTCCCTGCATCAACAAACGGGCCGAGATATAGTGCATCATCATTGCATTTGTGTCTTGTGATTTCGAGACGCGGATATTCTTCATTTGTTATCTTAACATACGGATACTTATCTCCCATTTTAAGCTCAATGTTGAAGAACGGCGAATACCTGCGAATCAATTTTGCCTCAACGATTAATGCTTCTGCTTCTGTCTCTGTTCGTATGATTGAGATGTCTTCGATTAGTTCAACAAGTTTATTCAGTCTCGGTGATGAATGTGAATGACGAAAGTATGATGACACTCTGCGCTTTAATTTTTTTGCCTTGCCTACGTATATAACTTTGCCTTCTGAATCTCTCATCAGATAGACACCAGGACGTTCAGGTAAATTTTTTATGATTGCTGATAATTTTTCATTCATGAATCTAATTTGCTCACTTAATATATTTTTACATTATGAATTCTTTATCTTGCTGATAAAATATTCAGACAACATTTTTGTTTTCAATACACAAATTTTATTACAGGAGTGATTTTTATGAAGAAGTCATTTCGTTTCATCTTAGCAGTGTTAATCGTTACATTGCTTGTTTCTGTTTCATCTGCTCAGGACAAAACCGGCTGGCCCGATCAGCTTCGGTTCATGGCAGGCCCTCCCGGCGGAAACTGGTTTGCATTAGGCACAGCATTATCTGAAATGTGGACAGGTGCAGGTCTCCCTCAAACCACAAGTTCATCAGGCGGAGGTGTATCTAACATTCTCAACGCTCACGCAAGACGCGGCGATTTAGGTTTCTCCGTAACATCACTGCTTGGTGCAGCACTCAAAGGTGAAGCAGATTTCAAAGGCCGTGCAGTGAACAACGCAGTCATAATGTCGAACCTCTACACGCAGTACACGTATTTCATAATGCGCAAAGACTTCGCAGAAAAGAACAACATCAAATCCGTTGAGGACATCATAGCAAAGAAACTTCCGATGAGATTCGCGACATTGAAACCTGGAACAAGTTCAGAGTTCGTGATTAAGGCGTTATTCGATAAGGGTTACGGATTCGATTACAAGAAAACATTTCAGGATTGGGGCGGAAGTGTTGAGTACGCATCATATGACGGAGGTGCTGACCTTCTCGCAGATAATCACCTTGACTGTTTCGCGTTCTCCGTTGGCAAAATTGCTTCTGTCGTAATGAACATTGAGAGCCAGTTAGACGTTGTACTATTGCCGGTCGGACAGGAAGCACTCGACAAACTTGCAGAGGCATACGGAACAGTTACGCTGACGATTGAGCCGGGAATTTATAAATCAGTTCCGAAAGGTGCAGAACCCGTTAAAGTTGTCGGAGATTACACATGCATAGTGATTCGCAAAGACCTTCCTGAATCGTTAGTGTACGAATTGAACAAAGCAATCTGGGAACACAAAGCAGAACTTGTTGCGGCAGTAAAAGACATGTCCGAACTTGAGCCTTCGATTGCACTTCCTGAGAGAGTACCAGCGCATGAGGGCAGTGTAAAATTCTGGAGTGAGCTGAAGAAATAATGCGTAAACTATCAGGCTACACAAAGACATTCATATATTTATATGTTCTGTGTATGGGTGTCTTTCATCTCTTCACTGCGTCAGCCGGAAACTATGAGGCATTTTTACAGCGGACGATTCATCTTGCGTTTGTACTTCCGTTAGCGTTTGTTCTGTTCCCGATGACGAAGAGCGCACCGAAGGATAGAGTCCCAATTTACGACTGGATACTTGCGGTACTTGCAGCAGCTCCTGGAATATACTCTATGGTCAACTATACGGCCATAACCGAACGAATTCAGCAGATAGACCCATTAACGACAGCACAGTTAGTATTAGGTTCACTGCTTGTGATATTGCTTCTTGAAGGAACGCGCCGGATTGTTGGACTTCCATTGTCATTGATTGCGGCAATTTTTGCGGCATACATGCTTTACGGCTACAAGTTACCCGGACTGCTTCAGGGATTCCCGTTCTCGTATCCAGAAATCATTGAACAGTTATATCTCACTGACGAAGGAATATTCTCATCACCTCTTGGAGTGTCAGCTACATACGTGATGATATTCCTGATATTCGGTGCATTCCTTGAGAAGTCAGGTGCAGGTGATTGGTTCATGAGTGTCGCGCAGGCATTCACAGGGACAACTCCTGGAGGCCCGGCACAAATTGCAGTATTGAGTTCGTGTTTATTCGGATCAATTTCTGGTTCAGCAGTTGCGAATGTATACGGCACAGGAACGTTCACGATTCCATTGATGATGAAGATCGGATATGAACCGTACTTTGCAGGAGCAGTTGAGGCAGTTGCGAGTTCAGGCGGACAGATTATGCCTCCGATTATGGGAGCAGGAGCGTTTCTTATGGCATCATTCTTAGGGATTCAGTATCGGGAGGTAATGATTGCGGCGATATTCCCTGCATTGTTATATTACGGTGCATTGTTCCTCATGGTTCGGCTTCGTGCATTGAAGACAGGACTCAAAGGATTAGACCCTAAAGACCTTCCTACGAAGCGCGATGTGTTAAGCAAGTTTTACATGATAGCTCCGATTGTAGGATTGATTGTGTTCCTGCTGATTGGATATACACCAATGAGGGCGGCATTACTCGGAATAGGTTTAGCATGGCTGGTTTCATTTTTCAACTTCAAGCCTGAGACTACATCAGGGCAAAAGGTCATGGCCATAAT
Organism: uncultured Synergistales bacterium; assembly: GCA_905235395.1. Classification (GTDB taxonomy): domain Bacteria; phylum Synergistota; class Synergistia; order Synergistales; family Aminobacteriaceae; genus JAFUXM01. Next base: position 19,392 of record CAJOLN010000006.1, on the reverse strand, counting down.
CGTTGCGTTAGTGTCTCTTGGTCTTGGAGTAGTCATCACGTTAAAGCCGGAACTGATGAGCAGCATAAAACCCGGAATGCAATTCGTGATTATCGGTGCATACATGCTCATAGCTTCGATGTTCAATCCCGGAATGAATACGCGTGAGTTCATTGATGCGATTGAACAGGGTGCACAGGGAATACCGTTAGTATGTGTTGCGTGTGCAACAGCAGGAATAGTTCTCGGTGCAGTATCATTGACAGGTATAGGTGGAAAGCTCGTAGGGTTTGTAATTTCGTTTGCGGGAGATGTTCCTCTTCTTGCACTTGTACTCGTTATGCTCATTGCTACACTTCTCGGAATGGGACTGCCTACAACAGGAGCGTACATACTTGCGGCGGCATTAGGAGCACCTATACTTGTGAAGTTAGGATTTCCTCCGATTGCGGCACATATGTTCGTGTTCTATTATGCGATAATCTCGAACATAACGCCTCCAGTTGCATTAGCGGCATATGCGGCAAGTTCGATTGCTGATTCAAATCCCAATAAAACAGGATTTCAGGCAATGCAGTTAGGATTCTTAGCGTATGTTGTTCCTTTTGCGTTCTGTTACGATCCAGGATTACTCATGCAAGGTTCATGGGCACAAATATGCTGGGCATTAGTGAGCGGAATAGGAGCAGTGATTTCATTTGCAGGTATGTGGATGGGTTATCTTCATACGAATCTGAATCTCATAATGCGAATCCTTCTATGCGTGTCAGGTGTCTTATGTTTAAGTGTATGGCCAGCTACAACTATTGCGGGACTGGTTATATTAATTGCAGTTTATATTCTCAATTCGAGAAGCGCAATATGAAATTTTATGCAGGTCTGAATAAAAAATTTCAGGGCCTGCATTTTTTTTGTTAAATCACATACATCATCTCACGAATCAAATATCCTCCTCCGAATATCAATGCAATTCCGCAAATCACATTCACTGCACTTAACACCTTATCGCCTCGTTCACTCTGAAGGAAACCTGTGAAAACCTGCGCAAATGTCCCGGCAATCACAAGCACAAAACTATATCCCAGTGCATAAGAGAGAATCAATCCAGCCGCATAAAAGAAACCTTCTGATGCTTCCGACATTGCAAGCGATAAAACAGGGCTGACATATGCAATTGAACAAGGGCCAAGTGCAAGCCCCGATACAATTCCGAGAATGACTGCACCCTTTATGTTCTGCGATTCAGTTCCCTTTCCTCCAGAACCAAACGAGAAGAAGCGAACGTGAATTATTCCGGTTAAATGCAATCCCATAACGATAAATACAACCGCAACTATCAGCGTCAAAAATCGCTCGTAACCTCCAAGAATCATTCCTATTCCAGACGTAACGAATGCAACAAGCATTAGATTGAAGATTATTCCAAGACAGAATGCACATGAGATGATGAACGCACGAAATCTTGAAGGATTATCAGTGTTAGTGATGTAACTTACAACAAGAGGAACTGAACTTATTCCGCATGGACTTAATATTACGCTGGCAATTCCCCACATGAACGCACCAAAATATTTCAATGCTCCTGATGAAAACATGACATCAAAAATTTTATCGAGCATGATAAACACTCCTGCAAAAAAATTAACCGTACCTGCAAACTTCACAAGTACGGCTGAAAGTATATATTACTTCGAGTTTAATTTTCTGCGGCTTTATTGATGCATGAAATTGCATTGAGGCTTCGCGGATAACCTATATACGGCAGGCATTGTGAGACGACATCAATCAAAAATGCTTTATCATTGCCTGTGTTCATGTTGCCTTTTGCGTGAGCGATGAGCTGAGGTTCGCACCCTCCCTGAGCAGATATATAGCAGAACGTAATCATCTCCCGTTCTCTGAGAGTGAGTCCTTTGCGCGTGTAGTAATCTCCGAAACAATTTCCCGCAAGCCATTTGTTAATATGCTTTGTCTCTTCAGGCCCGGAATTCTGAAAACCTTTCATGCCTTCACCGAAAATTTTCACCTGAGCTTCATTGCCTTTCTCAATTCGATTCTCTGGTGTAGTCGTTGATGCATTACTCAGCGGAAGAGTTATGCCGAGCGTTTTGAATATCTCAATTGCGGATTTCAGGAACGCATATGTTCTGCCAATTCCTAAATACGCTGTACCCTGATAAATTATCTCTTTCACTTCCGAAGGCTTAACCCCTGCTTCGATTGCATCAGGAAGAATAGCTTTGAACTCATCGATTCCCTGACAGCCCATTAATGTCGCAAGTATGGCCATGTATCTTGTACGTGAATCTAATTTTGACTGTGCTGGAACTTCAACACCTGCGAAATTTTCAAAGAACGCATAAAATTCCGGGTCAGTTGATTTGAATTCATCGACGTTAGCATGAACGCATGAACTCATAACCATAACGATAATTACTCCGATTAAAATTATTTTCATGAAATCTCATCCTCATTTCAATTTTGCATATTCTTCAGATGAAACAGCTTCGCACCATTCATTTGATGTTTCTTCACCTGAAACTTCAACCGCGAGATGCTGAAACCATGAATCTTTTGCTGCACCGTGCCAGTGCTTTACGTTCGCAGGTATATTCACTACATCTCCGGGCTTTAACTCTCTTGCTGGCTTTCCTTCTTCCTGATAGTAACCTCGTCCTGCAACAACGATTAGTATCTGGCCTCCTCCAGTTTTTGCGTGGTGAATGTGCCAGTGATTCCGACAGCCTGGTTCAAATGTCACATTGAAGATTCCAATTTGCTCAGTTGAAATCGGCGCAAGATAACTCTGACCATCAAAGTACTGCGCATATGCATTGTTCGGTTCTCCGATTGGGAATATGCTTAACGGTTCTGTCATTTCATTATCTCCTTGTGAAAAAATTCTTTATGATTTCAAAAGTGTAAATGTTAAAGCAAGTTCATAGTCAAATTATATATGCCTAAGTAAAATTAACTATTGCGTTTTTCTCTTCATAGGTTTATCATTCCCCGCGTTGTTGATTAGCACTCTGCAATATTGAGTGCCATTAAAAGAGGAGGCATAATAGAAAATGAAACTGAAACCATTGGGCGACAGAATAGTAGTGAAAGTTGTAACGCGCGATGAAAAAACAAAAGGCGGAATTCTTCTTCCGGATACAGCAAAAGAAAAGCCAACTGAAGGCGAAGTTATTGCAGTAGGAACAGGAAAAATTCTTGATAACGGACAGAAACAGCCCGTAGAGGTAAAAGTCGGAGACAGAATCATATTCAGCAAGTACGCAGGAACAGAAGTAAAATTAGATGATGAAGAGCTTGTGATATTCAGTGAACGTGACGTGCTTGCAATCATAGAGAAATAATTTGAAGAGGAGATAAAAAATATTATGGCAAAGATACTTTCATTCGGAGAAGAAGCAAGAAGGGCAATGCTTCACGGAATAGACAAAGTTGCAGATACAGTAGGAGTAACACTTGGCCCCAAAGGAAGAAACGTAGTACTTGAAAAGAAATTCGGATCACCGACAATCACGAATGACGGCGTAACGATTGCAAAAGAAATTGAACTTGAAGATCCGTTTGAGAATGCAGGTGCACAGTTACTGAAGGAAGTTGCATCAAAGACGAATGACATCGCAGGAGACGGAACAACAACGGCAACGATATTCTCAAGAGCAATAATCAGAGAAGGCATGAAGAACGTAGCCGCAGGTGCAAACGGAATGCTTATGCGTCAGGGAATCGAAAAGGCAATAGATTTCGTAGTTGAGGAACTGAAGAAGCAGAGTACGCCCGTCAAAGAGAAAGAGAAAATTGCACAGGTAGCATCAATTTCAGCAAATGATTCAGCAGTCGGTGCATTAATCTCCGAAGCAATGGCAAAAGTCGGCGAGGACGGAGTTATTACGATTGAGGACAGCCAGACAGTCGGAACTACGCTTGAAATGGTTGAAGGCTTACAGTTCGACAAGGGATATATCAGCCCCTACATGGTAACAGACAGCGAGAGAATGGAAGCAAATTTCGATGACGCATATATTCTTATTCATGACGCAAAGATAAGCAACATTAAAGACTTGCTCCCTGTTCTTGAAAAAGTTGTACAGACAGGCAAACCTCTTCTCATTATCGCAGAAGATGTTGAAGGTGAAGCACTTGCAACACTTGTAGTGAATAAACTTCGCGGAGTAATGCAGGTAGCAGCAGTAAAGGCACCAGGATTCGGCGACAGAAGAAAGGCAATGCTTCAGGACATAGCAATAGTAACCGGCGGAATCGTAATCAGTGAAGAGACAGGCATGAAGTTTGAGAACACTGAACTCAAAATGCTTGGCCGTGCGAAGAAAGTGAAAATCACAAAAGAGGATACGACTATCACACAGGGTGGAGGAAATCCTGAAGAGATTCGCAAACGTGCAGGACAGATTCGCAAAGAGATTGAAGACTCAACATCGGATTACGACAAAGAGAAACTTCATGAGAGACTTGCGAAACTTGTAGGCGGTGTTGCAGTTATTCAGGTTGGATCAGCAACCGAGACTGAGCAGAAAGAACTGAAGCACAGAATCGAAGACGCACTTAACGCAACTAGAGCAGCAGTTGAAGAAGGCATAGTTGCAGGAGGCGGAGTGGCAGCACTGAATTGCGCAGCAGCACTTGAGCCGTTTGTTGAAAAGTTAAGCGGAGATGTCAGAACAGGTGCACGAATCGTTCTTGATGCACTCAAAGCACCGTTATATCTCATCGCAGAGAACGCAGGCTATCAGGGTGATGTAGTTGTTGAGCGCGTGAGAAGTGAGAAGCTCGGACACGGATTGAATGCCGCAACTGGTGAGTATACAGACATGGTTGCAGCAGGAATCATTGACCCCGTTAAGGTGACACGTTCAGCGTTACAGAATGCAGGATCAATCGCCGCTATGGTTCTCACGACAGAGGGAATCGTTGCGGATAAACCCGAAAAGAAAGAAGCAGCTCCAGCAATGCCCGGCGGTATGGGCGGTATGGACGGCATGTATTAATCTCAACAGAAGTTTTGAATCTTCAGCCGGAGGTCTTGAAAGGCTTCCGGTTTTTTTGTGCTCACTTTTCCTTTTGTGTTTTGCCTGTTCTATTAGCTGTTGTATACTTTCAAAGACTTATTCAATTTATGTTCAAGAGGAGAAGAATCGCATGAGGAAACCTGACAGGTATTTATCACCATTAGGAGCATGGTCTCTAGCTTTCGGCTGTACTGTTGGCTGGGGAGCTTTCATGATGCCAGGCACAACATTTCTTCCGACAGCCGGCCCAATGGGAACAATCATAGGTATGTCGATAGGCGCGGCATTAATGTTAATAATCAGCTTCAACTATCACTACCTTATGAATCATTACGCAGGCAGCGGAGGAGCTTTCACGTATACAAAAGAGGCTTTTGGATATGATCACGGATTTCTATGCTCATGGTTTCTCATTCTTACATACATAGCAATACTCTGGGCTAACGCAACTGCACTCGTTCTCATCGCGAGGAATCTTGCAGGCGGAATCTTTCAGTTCGGGTTTCATTACACTGTTGCAGGCTATGATGTCTATTTTGGTGAAGCACTCGTATCCATAGGTGCAATATTATTATTCGGATTCATCTGCATATTCAGCGGGAAGATGACAGGATTCGTTCAGACATTAATGGCTCTGATTCTGTTTTTCGGAATCGTCTTCTGTCTATGCGTTGCACTCATTAAGACTAATGGAGCTAGTATGTCTCAAGCATGGTTCTCTGACGGCGAAGAAGTTTACGTTCAGATTATACAGGTAGCGGCATTAGTCCCCTGGGCATTTGTTGGATTTGAATCAGTATCGCATTCAACGGGTGAATTCAAATTTTCTGTCAGGAAATCATTTCTCATCATGGCCTCAGCAGTAATCGCAGGAGGAATAGCGTATACATTCCTGACGTGGCTTGCTGTTACAGTTCAGCCTGAAGGTTATTCGGACTGGACTGCATACATAAAAGACATCGGCAATCTCGAAGGTCTCAAAGGTCTTCCTGTTTTCTTCGCGACACAAAAGATTATGGGCAATGCAGGGCTTATTGTTCTTGCATTCACTTTAATCGGAGGAGTTGTAACAGGCATAGTCGGAAATTATGTTGCGGCTTCACGTCTGCTATATGCTGTTGCTGATGAAGGCATTATCTCCGAAAAATTTCATTCACTCGGAAGATTCAAAACTCCTGCGAAATGCATCATGTTCATCATGGCCGTATCGATATTCATTCCGTTCATGGGACGAACTGCTGTAGGCTGGATTGTTGATGTTACTTCGGTAGGTGCAACAATAGTTTACGGTTACACTTCAGCGGCGGCATTCAAATTTGCATGGAAGGAAGGCAAACGCGGAGTTCAATTTGTCGGAGCTTTGGGTGTCATAATATCCGTTGGATTTTTCATTCTCGCTGTCGTTCCAAACTTCTGGGCAATAAGCACACTCTCCCCTGAATCATATTTGATTCTCACTGTGTGGGGCATTCTCGGACTCGCTTTCTTCAGGTACATTGTCGGTAAGGATAAAAGCAGGCGTTTCGGAAATTCCATTATGGTATGGACTGCAATGCTCCTTCTTCTGTTCTTCGTGTCGGCAATATGGATGCGTCAGGAAGTCTATAACGATGTACGGGTAGTAATAAGCGGAGGCATGGACTATTACGTCATACGTGCATCACTGATAAAGAACAACCTGATTCAAATGGGATTATGCGTAATAAGTCTCGTGATTCTTCTCAGCATATTTTCTGTCAGAAGTGAACGCGAAAAATTGTTAGAGATTGCGAAGGCTCATGCGGAAAAAGCTAACACTGCAAAGAGTGAATTTCTTGCGAGCATGTCTCATGAGATTAGAACGCCGATTAACGCGGTCTTAGGTATGAATGAAATGATAATTCGAGAGAGCAAAGATAAGAAGATTACGAAATATGCACGTAACGTTGAAAGTGCAGGAAAGAATTTGTTATCAATCATCAATGACATACTGGACTTCTCGAAGATAAGCCGGTAAAATGGAAATCGTTAATGCAATTTACAAATTAAGTTCCGTTCTTAATGACGTTACAAACATGATAATCTTCAAGGCCAAGCAGAAAAATCTTGAGTTTCACGTTAATGTTGATGAGACACTTCCCGATGAGCTTTACGGAGACCCTGTTCGTGTACGTCAGGTTGTCGTGAATATCCTGAATAACGCGGTGAAATATACGGATAAAGGCAGCGTATCGTTTCATGTTGAAGGCGTTCGGGATGATGATATGATTAACCTCATCTTCACCGTCAAAGATACAGGCATAGGCATAAAGAGCGAAGACCTTCCAAAACTGTTCGGGAAATTTCAGCGTGTTGACCTCGAACGCAACAGCACAGTTGAAGGTACTGGATTAGGATTATCAATCACGAAGAATCTTCTTGAGATGATGAAAGGTGAAGTGAATGTTGATAGTGAATACGGAAAAGGCTCAACGTTCACAATAAGACTTCCGCAGAAAATCATTCGTGATGAGGCAATAGGAAACTTTCAGGAGAAATTCAACCAGTACATTCAGAGCATGAGAGCATACAGAGAATCATTCAGAGCACCAGAGGCACATATACTCGTTGTTGATGATACTGATATGAATCTCACGGTCGTTGAAGGTTTACTGAGCAAAACTGAGATTAAGATTGATACTGCCTCAAGCGGATTTGAAGCATTATCGCTCACGAAGAAGACAAAATATGATTTAATCTTCATGGATCAGAGAATGCCACAAATGGACGGAACAGAGGCCATGCAGAACATTCGCAGTCAGGACGGAGGAATGAATCATGATACGCCTGTGATATGTCTTACGGCAGACGCAGTGAGCGGTGCACGTGAAGAATATCTTCGTCTCGGATTCACTAACTACTTATCGAAACCTGTTGAAGGCCCTGCAATCGAGAATATGCTTGTGAAATATCTTCCCGAATCCAAAGTGATACTTCAGAAGACATTCGCCGATGATGAGAGCAGTAACGGAACTGACGCAGGACATACTGAGCTTGAAGAGTTCTATGAAACAGCAGAGGGATTGAGCTATGATGATGCAGTCAGAGTATGCTCGAACGAAGACATATTAGCCCGAACACTTGAACAGTTCTATCGTTCAATCAATGAGAATTCCAACGCAATAGAATTATTCTTCATGAATGGAGACTATAAGAACTACACGATAAAAGTACATGCGCTGAAGAGTTCCGCAAGATTAATCGGTGCATTGAAACTCTCTGATGATGCGAGACATCTTGAAGACTGCGGAAATGATTTGTCTGAATCATCAATGCTTCAGATTCAGGAACGCACACCTAAACTCCTTGAGGATTACCGAAGTCTGATTGATATACTTTCACCGTTGTACGCGGCAAAGGATAAAGCACGAGAATCAGCACCAGAGATTTCGCGTGAGTCATTGAATGAAGCATACGAGGCCATAAAGGAATTTTCGGCCAGCTTTGACATTGATGCGATTGACAGTGTGATTGAGGAGGTCAGGAAGTATAAAATTCCAGAGAGTGAATCTGCAAGGTTTGAGAAGATTGAAAACTCAGCGAGAAATATGGACTGGAACGGATTGAATGACGCACTCAAAGCATAAGAGATGACACAAAAAATGCCGGAGCGAATTTTTACTCCGGCTTTAATATTTTAACTTTACACTGTCCTTTGTGATATTCCCTTCATGTTTGAGATTGCCCAGTTCGTATTTACTCTCGTGATTACACTTCCGCAGTATTCGCACTGTGCAGACGCATTGAGTTTCAGAGGTGCACCGCAGTGAGGACATGTTGCGGTCTTCACGTCATCGCCTTCTGGATTCGTTAATGTTCCTGTCTTTCGTGATAATTCTATCTCATACTCCATGAACTTCTCTCGGTTCATATCTCCTGCTATAACTTTGCCGCTTCTGTCCTCGATGACATACGACACGATTCGCGAATTAAGCCTTACAACAATGTAATCCATTCCGCCCGACTGATACCAGCCTTTCAGATTAACAGATAGCACCGCAATTCTTTCTGTGCAATCCGTTCTGCCTGTCCTCCTGAATGCCTCAAGCTGTCTGTCCATCTGCGAATAGAATTCATCTGTCATGTACGGCCTCAGACTTGAAATATCCTTCTCATGCCATTTATCCTGCATTTGCACATACAGATTCGACATCATAGACTTAATCCTTCCCTCGTTGAATTCATGGTCTAGTTCTGTGTATTCGTTCATTGGATTCAAATTGCGTGCCTCTTCTGTGATTATGTTCCTGTTGTTGAACTCTTCACGTCTCTGTTTCCTCCTGTTTCGTGAGTACGCTATTGCTATCCATATCGCTACTGCCGCCACTGCAAGAAACGTTGTGCCTAAATCATCGCCTGAGTCTGAGAGAAAGCCTGCCGTATATCCAAAATTGTAATCACTTCCCGAACTGTAACTGCCGCCGCCCCATGATGAACTTGATGAACTTGAGCTTGATGACGATGAACTGCCGTAATCTGAATTTCCCGAAAAGTTCCCGAAGTCAGGCCAGGCTGAATTTGCGAACATTATCACGCAGAGAATTAATATAAAAGTCAAAAGTTTACGGTTCATGAATGATAATATGCCTCCTGAAAAATTATTGAGTGAATCATAGCATTAGTTGACAAAATCAGAATGTGAGATTAAAATCTTCTTCGTTTTGCGTTCCACCATAGCGCAATCGGCAGCGCGGATGACTGTTAATCATTAGGTTCCAGGTTCGAGTCCTGGTGGTGGAGCCAATTTTTTTATCCTTTCATAATTTCAAGACCAAAAGCTAAAGCATATCTCAGAGTGTCATTTATGATTCTTGATTCTGAATTCGCAAAGCCTTAATCTTTCCATTTGATTTTACATTAGGAAAGTGAGACAAAATTTATGTTCATCAAAATATTACTTGTAGTAGTATTCTTCGGTTTGATGCTCGCTATTGGTTTATACTGCCGGAAGCATTCAACAGATGTCAGCGGCTTTGTTCTCGGAGGAAGAGCAGTAGGGCCGTGGCTCACAGCATTTGCATACGGTACAAGCTATTTCTCCGCAGTTGTGTTCGTGGGATATGCCGGTCAGTTCGGATGGCGTTACGGAATTGCGGCAACGTGGGCAGGACTCGGAAATGCATTCATAGGTTCGTTAATGGCTTGGGCAGTACTTGGCCGCAGAACGCGAATCATGAGTCAATATTTATCCAGTGCAACAATGCCTGACTTCTTCGGAAAAAGATTCAGGAGTGAGGCACTAAAGATAGCTGCATCTATAATATGCTTCGTATTTTTGATTCCATATACTGCGAGTTTATATAATGGTCTCAGCAGGCTGTTCGGAATGGCATTCAGTGTAGATTATTCAATATGCGTCATCTTCATGGCGGTCTTAACGGGAATATACGTTGTTGCAGGCGGATACATGGCCACAGCGATTAATGATTTCATACAGGGAATCATAATGCTCTTTGGAATTACCGCAGTGATAATTGCAGTCATCTCATCACAAGGAGGACTCTTGAACGCACTCGCAGGACTTGCAAGCGTATCAGACCCTCATGCATCAACTGCACTCGCAAAATCTCCCGGAATCTTTGCGTCATTCTTAGGGCCTGATCCATTGAACTTAATGTTTGTCGTCATACTTACGAGCTTAGGCACATGGGGACTTCCTCAAATGGTGCAGAAATTTTATGCGATCAAGAATGAGAGCGACATCACGAAAGGCACAGTAATATCTACGCTCTTTGCTGTCGTGATTGCGGGAGGCTGTTATTTTCTCGGAGGATTCGGAAGACTATTCTCATCACAGTTAGACCCTGCGGGAACTGGTGTACCTGCTGCTGGTTACGACTCCGTTATTCCCGTCATGCTCTCAAACCTTCCTGATATTCTGCTCGGCGTAGTTGTGATTCTCGTACTCTCAGCTTCAATGTCTACACTCTCGTCTCTTGTTCTTGCATCAAGTTCAACACTCACGCTTGATTTGCTCAAAGGTCATTTCATCAAGGACATGGACGAGAAGAAGCAGGTATTCATTATGAGAATTCTAATCATAGTCTTCATTATTATATCGGTAATTCTTGCTCTCATTCAGTACAGCTCAAACATAACGTTCATTGCGCAGTTAATGGGTATATCATGGGGAGCATTAGCCGGAGCATTCCTGGCACCGTTCATGTACAGCTTATACTGGAAGGGAGTTACGAAGTTATCATGCTGGGTAAACTTCATATTCTCAAGTGTAGTTATGACATTGAACATTTTCATTCGTCCGGACTTCCCTGCGATACTTCAGTCACCGATTAACGCAGGTGCATTCTGTATGCTTGCAGGGTTTGTTATTGTGCCTGTAATCAGCTTCATCACACCAAAACCCGATAAGGCATTCGTAGAAGACGCGTTCTCATGCTACACACGCACGGTAACGATAAGGCAGTCAAAAGCACTCGGTGATGATTGACATTCACACTCACACATTCCCGGATAAGATTGCGAAACGTGCAATTGATTCGCTGAAGGCCAAGAGTCACACAGCCGCATTCACTGACGGAACTGTGAACGGCCTCATGAAGTCAATGCGTGAGTCTGGAATATCATGCTCAGTTATTCAGCCAGTAGCGACGAATCCGAATCAGGTCATCAGTATCAACAATTCTTCCATTAATATCAATGATGAATTTGATTCGACGGGAATACTTTCATTCGGAGCAATGCACCCTGACTTTGAAGATTACGCTTCGGAGTTGGGGCGCATATCTGAAAATGGCATAAAGGGAATCAAACTTCACCCTGTGTACCAGAACGCACCCATTGATGATGAGAGGTACATACGAATTCTTGAATGTGCAGGTGAACTTGGCCTATGTGTAATGATTCATGCAGGCTATGACATCGGATTTCCCGGCAATGAAAACGCGATGCCTGAAAAAATTCTGCGGGCATTGAAATCATCAGGCAATGAGAGAGTCATACTTGCGCATATGGGAGGCTGGCGGTGCTGGAATGAATCTCTTGAGCTGTTTTCGAGCACACATGTATACATCGACACGGCATTTTCACTCGGCGCATTCACTCCCAGTGATGACGGCTATTATTCCAACGAAGATGAATGCAGAATGTTATGTGCAGAAGAATTTGTGAGAATGATTCGTGAATTTGGAGCAGAACGCGTGATATTTGGAAGTGATTCGCCATGGGCAAGTCAGAGAGAGAGCATGATGTTAATGAATGGACTTCCGTTAAGTGAAAATGAAAAGAGGAAAATATTTTCTGAGAATGCGTTATCGATTTTGGGGTTAAATGCGTGAGTTATGAATTGACAAAAAAATATAGCAGTGTAAAATCTCAAATATAATTCTGCGTATATTACGTAGTGTTACATCAGACAGATTCAATCATTAAATTTATCCGAAAGGAGTGCTTTGTTTTTATGAAAAAGTTTTTCGCATTATTAACGATATGTGCATTGCTTGCATTTACGGGCAGTGCATTCGCAGCTTCTCCTGAGATAACGGCTGACCCTTCAAGTGTCACTATTACAGCAGGAGCTTCTGCAACAGTGTCTCTCACTGCTACGCCTGGCAACGAAGGCGGAACACTGAGTGCTATCACTATAACGGACGGAACAGCAGCGGATTGGGCAACAATCGACGGTTCAACGTTAACGGTTACTGCTCCGGCAACAGCTACACCTGGACCTTACACAATAACGGTAAGTGTAACTGAAACCTATGGTGATATATCAGGACACGGGGGTCCGTCGACTGCAACAGGGACAAGGACAATTGATGTAACTGTTGATTACCCGACACCGACACCGACAGTTCCAGCGGACATATTGAGCGTAACCCTAGCTCCCGGTGTGTCAGCGACAAGAACAATCACAGCAACAGCAAGCCAGGGCGGAACGTTGACCTACGAGAAGGTTTCAGGGCCTGATTGGGCAACACTGAGCGGTAACACGATTACCTTTGAACCACCTGAAGGTGTAACTGGTGAATTTCAACTCGTAATCAGGGTAACAGAGACAGCACACGACAAAGTTGGAACATATCTTGCTACGTTCAACATCGGCGTAGGCTATATTGGAACGCTTGAGCCTGACATCTCAGCAAGCCCCGCAAGCATAACTGTAGTTGCAGGACAGGAAGTTGCAAGTATAGTAACCCTCATCGGTACAAAAACAGCGGCAGCAGAGTCAACGTCAACACTGGCATACAGCAAAGTTGATGGGCCTTCGTGGGCATTAGTTCTTCCTAACGGTACAGTAGCGATTCAGCCTGTTCTAGAAACAGAGGCAACAGAGGCCGGCACAGTCTACACTCTCAAAGCCAGAGTTACAGAGAGGGCACCAGGCTGGACAACAGGAATGAAGGACATTGATATACCCATTACTGTAACTGCTCCTCCTTTCACAACGCCTAGCATCAGAATGAGTGGGGGACTTCAGGCTCTTACCCTTACAAGAGGGATAGATACTAGGGTGGTTTCATTTACTGCGGCTCCGGGACCAGATAACGGAACACTGGAATTTTCAGTGTCTAAACCTTCATGGGTAACTTTCAATGAAGCGAACCGTAATCTCACTTTGAATCCTGGTAATGATGTAGATACAACAAAAACGTACTCAGCAACAGTAACAGTAACTGAGACAGCAACCGGTCGCAGATCAGGAACAGCAAAAGCGGCATTAACCATATCAGTGGTTAAAAATATTCCTCCGACACCGAAGCCCTCAATCGAGGCCAGCTCATATTCTGTTGAAATTACAGCAGGAGATGCTCCTCAGACAGTAACATTCACTGGAACAGCGGGAAGTGGCGGAACGTTGACCTACGAGAAGGTTTCAGGGCCTGAATGGGCAACACTGAGCGGAACAACATTAACGATCAATCCTGATGCTGATGTAGCACCGACAGATGACGGCTATGATGTAGTCGTCAGGGTTACAGAGACAATCGAGGCAGATGATGAAGATGAAGTAGTTTCAGGTTCAACAAAGTGCGATGCAATTAAGATAAATGTTACAGCAGCTCCCGGAAGAGAACCTGAGGAGGAGACACAGGAAGAGAAAGACCAGAAGAACAATATCGCTGGAAATGAGCCGATAGAAGATGAAACTCAAACAGGAGAAGCAGTCGAAGAGAATGTTGAGTATCAGACTGTAACTGAAGAACCCACTTATAATCTTCCCAACGACTTGACTCCTGACCCTGATAAACTTGGTGAAAACTCAAAACGGTCAACTGATGATGCATTGCAGACCATGGGGTTCACAGTGGATCAAGCTAAAGCAGCGGGCGAAAACGTCAATATCACGCTCAACGATCTGGATAGACAAAGAGAAATGGTTAATCGTATAGGATTTGGCGGCGCAAGTGGCGGAAATTTCCAAAGAGCTGATAAAGATAAAATTCAAATCTACAATGTAAACAAAGATGCGCAGAATCAGAAAGCTAATGCCTTCCTTGCTGGACAACTCACAGGCAAAAAATTGACATCAGGAGGTTCATTCCCTGGGATACTGTTAGATGGTGGATTCCATGACACTACCCACAAAACTGACAAAATTTTTTATGGGCAGCAACCCATATTTTTCAAAAATCCTCGCTACAAGGCTGACGAGTTTGGCAGAGACGAATCATCAAACAATAACGGTCGTAATGTCAGATCATCAGCAAGCAGAGTTATAGCGGCAGCAGAGGATAACGGAAACGAAGCGGTCTTCCTGAACAGCAACGGAGATTTTGTTGATGTTATTCCTGACGAAGATGATCCGAGCGGTGCACTTCCTGGTGTTATCGTTATCGTCACTTACTTAGAGCCTGGCGTTGTGTACGAACCTATTCTTGCGTTTGATGTTGATAAGCTCCCAGAGGAAGTTCAGGTTACAGAAGATACAGTTGAAGTAACTGTTACGACAACTGCAACAAGTACATTCACTCCTCAGTATAATACTTCATTCTCAACAATGGTAAGCTGGGATCTTATCAGCTCTACGGTATACACTAACGGGAGAGAATATTACAGAATCAGTGATGATACAGGCGGCAGAATCAATCACGTTGTGGTCAGTAATGACTGGACGAGAACTGATGCAGAACTTAATGCAATGCTGTCGAATGACGACTATGACCTTTGCAGAGTTGTTCGACTTCCTGAGCTTGATGGCACAGCAGAAGCTGAAGATCACGTGTACATTGTGAGTGTGAACCTTGATATTACCACTGCGAACAGAGATAAGATTCTTCTCAGCAAAGACAATGGCGCATTTGTGTTCTATCCTAATGGGCCTTTGGGCGAACCGGCAGTATCACGTGTAATGAAAGTTGTAGCTGCAGACGGTGATATTCCGAGACATTTAGAGACGCTGACGGTTGATGAGTTCAAGAATGATTCCAACATAAAGACGGGTTATCTTGCATTCCGGATTCCTAAGGGTACGGAGCTTACGAGGCCAGTGCTTACGGTGAAACTTGAGAAGACAGAGGTTACACCAGGAGGCGATGAGCCTGTAGAAGATGAGTTCTCAATCTCGGCATCAGCTCGAACGGTAACACTTGCACTCAATGAGACCAGAACAGTAACGTATACCGCGAATAATGCAATAGGTACTGTAGAATTTGAAATTTCACCTGAACGATCGTGGGCAATGCTTACTCCTGCGAATGACGGAAAGAGTGCTTCTGTGACACTTAAACCTACGGACATCACACTTGTTGAAGATTCACCGATTGGGTTCGTCATAACGGGAACAGATTCAGAAGGCAATACAGACTCGGAGACTCTGTCTGTCACGGTAACGAGACGTTCAACAATTGGTTCAAGCGGAGGCGGCGGATGCACTACAGGGTTCTCAGTATTGGCACTTGCGGTATTGGGTGCATTCATTGCGAGACGCAAAAAGTAAGACGGTAATATACGTAGTAACACGTTTTAACGCAGAGTAAAACACGAATTAAGTCCTCCTTTGTTCAGGAATGAATGAGGGAGGGCTTTTTTCATGGGCTATAATTCTTTCAGGAGGTGCAATGATAATCTTGAATCATTATCTTTGTTTTGACGCAGGCACTCAAAGCGTGAAAGTTGCAGTTTATGATGAGAATGGCACACAGAAGGCAGTTAATGTAAATCCAACAACGTTATATTACCCTCATGCGGGCTGGGTACAAATGAATGTTCACGAATACTATGAGCTTGTATTGAAGGGAATGACATCTTGCGCGGAACAACTGAAGGCTAAGGGCATAAATCCTAATTCGATAAGGGCAGTCATGGGAGACGGAATCATATGCGGGGTTGCAGGCGTGAACGAAGAAGGAATAGCAATCACACCGTACATAAATTATCTCGACTCGCGTACACAGGAAGACGCTGATAATTTAGCGTCAATGAATCTCGGCATATGGGCGCGTGAAACAGGCAACCCTGAACCGTTATGCTTATTCCCCGCGTTACATGCACGGTGGCTTCTCAGGAACTCTACGAACGCAAAAGACATTCGCAAATTCATTCACAATGCTCCGTATATTTTGATGAGGCTCGCAGGTCTCAAAGCTGAAGATGCATTCATCGACTGGGGAGCAATGTCGGGCTGGGGACTTGGCTATGATGTGAAAGCAAAAGCATGGTCTGATGAACAGCTTGATATTCTCGGAATAAAACACGAACTCATGCCTGCAATAAAGAAACCGTATGATGTGATTGGCAGGTTGTCTCATGAAGCGTCAGAGTACACAGGTCTTCCCGAAGGCATTGCGATATGTGCGGGTGCAGGCGACACAATGCAGTCTCTTCTTGCGTGCGGAGTATATGAACCTGGTCATGCTGTTGATGTTGCAGGGACGTGTTCGATGTTCTGCATTTCAACTGACGGAATCGTTCCGGGCCTGAGCAAAAAAGGTAACGGTTTGATATTTAATTCCGGGACATTGCCTGACACATATTTTTACTGGGGATTTGTTAGGACTGGAGGCTTGGCCTTGCGGTGGTTCAGAGATAATGTATGCAACAAAGAGGGCGATGATTCATATTATGACTATCTGAGTGAAGGAGCAAAGAATGTTCCGGCTGGCTCTGAAGGCGTAAGGTTCCTTCCATATTTAACGGGAGGCCCAAAAGGATTTGAAAATGTTCACGGCTGTTTCATCAACATGGGAATGAATACGAATCAGTTCACAATGTGGCGGGCTGTTCTTGAGGCAATTGCAGGGGAGTATTCAGAGATTGCAGACAGGTGCAGGGCATCAGGTACACCAGTTGACAGAATCATAATCACAGAAGGCGGAAGCAAATCACCGTTATGGAATCAGATTAAGGCAGATATGATTCAGGCGGAAACTATCACTCTCAAAACTGGAGGTGCACTAGCTCTTAATGCTCTTGCAGGTGCGTATGCTGTAGGAGATATTGATGATATGAAATCGAAACTTCATGAAGGACTGACCGAGACGGGAAAATACATACCAGGAAAGAAATTAACACTGCCTGATATTCCATTCACATTGAAATAGAAAATGCCTCCTCATTAAACGGGGAGGCAAAATTTTTTTTATGGATGATATGCCTGATCTCTCATGTTAAGCAGTAATCTCCTGTGGAATATTTCTTCTGCAAGTTCATCTGCCTGTTCCGTTATCATGAACGAATCCTCAAATATCGTATCGCCCACAATATCGTCCTGACCTTTGAACGCCTTTTTAAGGAAAATCGGTGTGATGATTGTGCAGACGATTATCATTATTACGATTGGGCCAAGATAATCTTCACTGATTAAATTCATGGCCATTCCCTTACCCGCAACTATAAGCGCAACCTCTCCTCTGCATACCATGCCGAGACCTATCTGATAGCTTTGCTGATTGTCGAAGCCGCACATCTTTGCACCAATTCCGCACCCTAATAGCTTTGAAATTATTCCAACTGCTAAGAGTGCTATCGTGAATGCAAGAAGATGATACGACATTGCAGGCAGTGTGACTTCAAGCCCAATGTTCGCAAAGAAAACGGGAGTTAATAATAGATATGCTATTGTGTCGAACTTACTCGCGATATATTGACCCTTCGGAGACATTGCGATTATCATTCCTGCCGCGAATGCTCCGATTATGTCCGCAACTCCGAATACTACTTCTGCTGCCCATGCCATAAACAAACAGAATGCAAAGCCCATTACAGGATAACGCTGTAATCTCTCTTTCTCCTGCTTATCGACATACCATTTCATGAAGTTGTTATACGACAGCCCGCATACTCCCAAGAATACAAAGAATCCGATTATCCTCACGAGAACTAACCAGATGTTTACGTCTCCTCCTGCAATGCCCGTTACGAGAGTTAAGCAGATGAGGCCAAGAATATCGTCTATCAATGCCGCCGCTAAAATTACGTTTCCTACTTTCGTTGACATCTTGCCGAGTTCCTTCAATGCCTCTACTGTGATTGACACTGACGTAGCTGTTAAGACC
This sequence comes from uncultured Synergistales bacterium, assembly GCA_905235395.1. Taxonomy (GTDB): domain Bacteria; phylum Synergistota; class Synergistia; order Synergistales; family Aminobacteriaceae; genus JAFUXM01. The sequence continues at coordinate 899 of CAJOLN010000006.1, read as the reverse complement.
GCACCAACGAATATAGCTGATGCAAACGTAACGTTATCATCAAAAATGTACATCAATGCCGCTCCCATTCCAAGAGGGAATATAACTCCGAGAAGCGCAACCACAAAACCAACTTTGCCTGACGCTTTGAGTTCGTCAAGTTCGGTCTCCATTCCTGCGGTGAACATGATAACGATAACTCCGAGTTCAGCGAGACGTGATAATAACGGTGAAGGCATAAGGCAAAACTGAAATCCGAACATCTTTGATGTTATTGCTCCAAGCACCGCAGGCCCAAAAAATAATCCTGCCATTAATGCACCGACAACCTGAGGCAATTGCGCACGCCGGGATATTATGCTGAATATCTTTGTGGACGATATGATTACACACAGGCTAAGTAAGTAAGTGTATTCCTCCAAAATAAATTACCCCCTATAGGAATAAATTTAAAGCTCATATTCATCATCGGCAGATTCACCAAGCAATGCACTCACCTGATGCCGCCATGGCAGAGACGGATGCGCTCCGATTTTCGTACATGCAAGAGCACCGCATGCAGCAGCAAATTTAGCCGCACTCTTTAAGGGTCTTCCTTCACTAAGTGAAACACAAAGCCCTGCACAGAATGCATCACGTGCACCAGTGTGATCTACTGCGTTAATTCTGAATGCATCGAATGAAAAATATTCTCCGTCATTCGTGAATATCATTCCGCCCTTTGCACTCTGTGTTACGACAAGACAGCGTACACCTCTTCGCTGAATTTCACGTGCCATTTCTATTACCGAATGCGAATCAGAAGTGCCTGCATAAAAACTTAATGCTCTCTCATTGAGAATCAAATAGTCTATGCTTGTCCATACTTCATTTGGTAAAGAGAAAGGCGGTTCTGCTGACAGAAAAGTTTTGCATCCTGA
>CAJOLN010000005.1 GCA_905235395.1 uncultured Synergistales bacterium | reverse complement strand
AACAAGAAACACAAACGTCTGATTCAAATCTGAGACCGTTAATTTGAAGTTAGTCAATTCATTTGCAACCATAAGAAAATCACAACGATACTTCAAAATTTCAGCGGGCAAATCAACAGGCCCTTCACGACCAAGTACTGTGCGCTGGAATTCCCTCGTAAATTCTTCTTTGCTCATCTTCGGCATTGTTCCACATCTCTTCCCTTATGTGATAATATCGCAATTATACATTTTAAGTAGGAGGTTATGATTTTGAATCGTAATTTTCGTTTCTTGTTTGCAATTTTAATTCTCATGTTCACATCTTCAGAAGCATTTTCTCAATCACCTGCTGAACGTGCACTTTCTTCAATGACTCTCGAACAAAAGGTCGGGCAGTTATTCATCATCAGACCTGAACAACTGAACCCAAAGTATAAGGTCAAAGGGATAGGCAGTAAGAACGTGAATGACTCAGCAGAGAAGGATGAAATTCAGAAAGACATTCTCACTGATGATATGCGTGAGTTCATGAGAAAATATCCTGCTGGTGGCTTCGCTTTTTTCGCTGTGAATATTAAAACTCCTGAACAGTTGAAGAGATTCACGAGTGATTTAGATTCACTAAGCATTGAAACTGTAGGTGTACCTGCAATACTCGCAATCGATGAGGAAGGCGGACGTGTCTCAAGAATTGCTAACAATAAAAACTTCAATGTCGAAAAATTTCAAAGCGTTGCTTCAATAGGTCAGACTAAAGATTATTCTCAGGCAAAAAGAGCCGGAACAATCATAGGCAGTTACCTCAAGGAATACGGATTCAATTTGAACTTTGCTCCTGTCGCCGACATCAACACTAACCCAAAGAATATCGTCATAGGCAATCGTGCGTTCGGTTCAAACCCTTCAATCGTGTCCAGAATGTGCGGAGAATTCATCAACGGTATGCACTCTCAGGGTATCTATGCGTGCCTGAAACATTTTCCTGGTCATGGTGATACTCACGGTGACACTCACAAGGGCACAGTCAGCGTCAGTAAAACATGGAAACAATTACTAAAGGCCGAAATGATTCCGTATATTGAGAACCTCAAAAAGGCAGATACAATTATGACTGCACACATAACTATGAGACGTATCTCTAAAGACGGTAGACCCGCTTCCCTCTCAAAGGCAATCGTAACTGACAAACTGCGCAAAGAACTTGGCTATAAGGGAGTGATAATCACTGACGCATTGGACATGGGTGCAATCGTGAAGAAATACGGTGCAGGGAATGCCGCCGTTATGGCCTTTGAGGCTGGCAATGATATTCTCCTTCTGCCTGCCGATTATCCTCTCGCTTTCAATGCAGTTCTTAAAGCCGTGAAAAATGGAAGAATTTCTGAACGCAGATTAAATGAAAGTGTGCTCAGAATACTTGAGCTGAAATACAAACATTAATGTAAAATAATACATGAGGTGATTCTATAATGCATACAAAGAAAATATTGTTACTGGTGATGTCTGTCGTTATGGTTTGGTCTTCATGTGCCTTTGCCGATGATGCTGTGAAAGTCGGTGTACTCTCAAAGCTCAACATGACACCTGAAGAGTTCAATGCTCTTGTTGCTGATGCTGTTGATGCAGGAAAAACAAAAATGTTCTCGCTTGCAGGGCCTAAGAGTAAAGTTGAGTTTGTATTCTATGATTCTCTGGTTACTCTTCAAATGGCTCTGAACAAAGGTGAAGTTGACGAGATTGCTCTTCCTGTGTCAGTAGCGGAATACATGCTGAACACGAACAGTGATTATGAGATTGCATCAATCACAAGAAGTGAGCCAACGTATTTATCATTCGGATTCAATAAGAAGAGTGAAGACCCCGAACTCAGGAACCAATTCAACGAAGCATTGCTCTCAATGAAGGCTGACGGTACGCTTGCGATAATTATATCGAAGCTAATCATTGAACCTGGAATAGACATTCCTGACACGATAAACTTCATCAAGTACAATAATACTGACACAGTGAAGGTTGCAATTACAGGAGACCTTCCTCCGATTGACTATGTAGCTCCGGACGGGAAAGCATCAGGTTTCAATGTCGCGGTGCTTGCAGAGATAAGCAGAAGACTTCACATTAACGTTGAGCTGGTTAACATTGATGCAGGAGCAAGAGCAGCTGCATTAGCATCAGGACGTGCGGATGTGGTGTTCTGGTTCCAGTCGAAGAAGGGTGATCTTCGTGCAGATGTTCCTGAAGGAGTAGTGCTTTCTGAATCATATTTCAGTTGGAATGAAATTCTTCACATCAAAAAGAAATAAGACGTGAAAAATGTTAAAGGCAGTCTGCAATCAAGAGGCTGCCTTTTTTGATTCTGTTTTATTCTCCGCGTATTGCCGCACTCTCTGCGTGTCCTGTTAAGCCCTCACGCTTTGCGAAATTCACAACGTCTTCTGAATCTTTCCTTAATGCCTCTTCAGTGTAGTATATGTACTGTGATTTCTTCACAAAGTCATCAACTGATAACGGACTTGCGAATCTTGCCGTACCCATTGTAGGCAATGTATGATTTGCTCCCGCGTAATAATCTCCGAGTGCTTCTGGTGAATATCTTCCAAGAAAAACACTTCCTGCATTTCTGATTTCGTTTTTCGTGATGAAGTCGAAAGGTGAAGCAACGCATAACTCTAAATGTTCTGGTGAAAGTTCATTTGCAATTGTCACAGCAGCATCAAGAGTGCCTACAACGATTATTGCTCCGTTGTTGTCAATTGATTCACGAGCTATGTCATGACGTTCAAGTTTTGTGATTTGAGATTCAATGTGTGCACTTACATTTTTTGCCATTCTCCGCGATGTCGTAATCAGAATCGCAGTTGCAAGTTTATCATGTTCAGCCTGTGCGAGCATGTCGGCGGCGAGATATGCAGGGTCATTATAGTTATCTGCAATGATTAAAATTTCACTTGGCCCAGCAATCATATCAATGGCTGTTTTTCCAAATACCTGACGTTTTGCCTCAGCAACGTAAACATTTCCAGGCCCCGTAATTTTATCAACGCATGGCACGCTTTCTGTTCCATATGCCAATGCCGCAACTGCCTGCGCTCCTCCCATTTTGAAGATTCGGTTTACTCCTGCAACATGTGCCGCTGAAATTATTTCGGGCTTTATTGTCGGAGGTGTTGCAATGAATATCTCTTCACACCCTGCAATCTTCGCGGGAATTGCATTCATTAAGACGCTTGAAGGATATGATGCTGTGCCTCCGGGAACGTAAAGTCCAACGCGTTTTAATGGGATTACACGCTGACCGAGTATTACGCCTTCTTTTGGTGAAAACATGAATCCGTTTTGCTTCTGGTGCGAATGAAACTCGTAGATATTTTTTGCAGCACGTTCAAGCAATGCAATAAACTCTTCACCTGTTGTATTCAATGCCTCGTCTATTTCTGACTGAGTTACTTCAAGGCTGTCAAGTTCTATTCCGTCAAATTTCTTCTCGTACTCTTTGACTGCTTTATCTCCGTTCTGTTTCACGTTCTCTATGATTTCTCTTACTGCTTCACTCACATCAGGAACATTAACCTTCCTGCGTTTGCGTAAACGTTCAAATTCATCTCTGTTTACTATTGGTATCATGAATTAGATTCAAGCCTCCTCATTATTTCGCTGATTATTTCTTTCCTGAATTTATATGCTGATTTGTTCGCTATCAGTCTCGCACTCAGTTCCGCAATTACACTCAGAACATGAAGATTATTTTCGCGTAATGTTGTTCCTGTTTCAACAATATCAACTATAACATCAGACAGCCCTAACACGGGTGCAAGTTCAAGAGAACCTCTGAGGGTGATAATATCGATATCGCGGCCATGTCCTGCATAATAATTCTTTGCGATGTTCGGAAATTCCGTAGCTACTCTAAGTATCTTCTGTGAATCATCTTTGAAGTCTTCACGGGCAGCGACACTCATTTTGCAATATCCTGTTTTCAGGTCTGAGAGTTCATATACATCAGGGTTACGTTCAAGCAGAATATCTTTTCCTGCAACACCGATGTCTGCTGTTCCGCGTTCAACGTATACAGGAACATCAAACGGTTTTACCCAGAAGCAGCGCAGATTAAATTCTTCATTCACGAATACAAGTTTACGGTTATTGTCGAGCATACCTGGAAATTCATATCCTGACTTCGCAAATAACCTGCACACTTTTTCGCCTAATCTGCCTTTTGGAAGCGCAATGTTAAGCATGTTAATCACTTCCCCTTTCAATCAAATCAAGATACACTGCGAAACCTAATGCCCTTGAGTTTGAATCTTTTCCCATCATGTGAATCAGGTTGTCATATTCTCCTCCTGATATTATGCTTTCCGGTATTCCCTCAATGAACCCCTTGAAGACAATTCCGTTATAGTAGTTCAGATTGTTCACCGCAGAGAAGTCTATTCTTAGTTCATCGTAATATTCATTCATTCCTTCGAGAACTCCGAGACAATGTGAATCTGTTATGCCTTCGAGAACATTAAGTGCTTTGTCTGGTGAATCCTGAATCTCTGCGAGCAAAATTAAATTCTCTGGTGCATTAAATCTTTTCAGGCCATGAATATTTTTCTCAGCGAGACATTTCAATATCTCATCGCGTTTCTCATTTCCCTTCAGCAAATTCGTAATCACTCCTGCGTCTGCAATATCGAGAATGCATCTTCGAGTCCCTGCAATGAGTCTCAGGCTCATAACTGCGAGTTCAATTACATCACGCACATCTTCATCTCTGAGTGAACCAATGCATTCAACACCTGCCTGTGAGATTTCGTGAAATGAATCTGCGTTTTTAGGAACACGATACACTTTTTCATCGTAATAGAACTTTTGCAGCGAATCATTTTTAGCATGCTTGATGATAGACAGCGTTACATCAGGACGAAGGGCCATGAGCTTACCGTTTATGTCTGTGAAAGTGAGAATTGCTTTTGAAGCGAAAAAATCTTTTTTGTCGGCGTAAAAATCATATTCCTCAAAGCGGCTCATTCGATAGAAAGAATAACCATGTGATTCATAAATCTCTCTTAGTGAAAGAGCTGCTTTTTCTTCTGGTCTTAACATAATTGTGAAAATCATTCTCCGTTTTTTCTGGTAATGATAACATACAGCAAAAACACTCATGCTATAATTGCAAAAATTACATAGACAAGAATAAGAGAGAGGCGCAAATATATTTTGACAGCCAGAGAATCAAACGAACCCTGCCGTGTAATATTAGCGCGTCATGGACAAACAGAATGGAACAAAGAGTTAAGGTTTCAGGGCAAAACTAATATACAGCTTACAGAAGAAGGAAAGCGTCAGGCTCATGCATTGTCCGAACGTTTATCTTCATGGCCTCCTGAAGTGATATACTCAAGTCCTCTTGACCGTGCATTATATACAGCGAATGCAATTGCAGAAAGACATAACATTACCCCAGTCATAATGAATGAACTTCAGGAAATAGATTTTGCATCATGGGAAGGGCAATCGATTCCAGGTCTTGAACGTGAACAGCATGAAGTGTTCTCACGATGGAGAGCAGATCCATTCTTCAATCCTCCTGAAGGTGCAGAGACATGGAATGAAATCTCCGAAAGATTATCGCGAGCCGTGAAGAGATTTTTAAATGAAGGGCATAAACGTATTATTGCGGTCTCACATGGAGGAATCATCAGAGCACTTTACGCTGTCTTAACGGGATTGGATCCTCATAAGACATGGAATATGGACGTGTCTAACTGTGCCATAAGCGGAATCGAAATGCGTTACGGAAGAGCATGTTTAGCGTTCGCAAATGATGACTTGCATATCAGGGCAGGTGCTTACGGTCAGAAGTTGCCTGTGTGGGGTAAAAAATTATGAGCCTTGAGCCTGAACGTGAGCGTGAATTATGGAAGCTCTGTGCATATGGAGATATTGGAGCCCGTGAAGAATTAATTGTTGCGTATCGTCCTTTAGTGTTCTGGATTGCAGGGAAGATTCATGTGAATGATACTGAGCTGAAGCAGGACATAATTCAGGAAGGAATGCTCGCATTGATTCGTGCGGTTGATAAGTTTGAACCTGAACGCGAATTCAAGTTTTCAACGTATGCATATCATAAGATACATGGCCAGATAATAAACATGCTTGAACGTTCAGAGAAGAAAGCTCCTCTTCCTGTTCCTGATGAATGGCTCGTATCAGAAAATTATGATGAAGGAGAAGATGAATGGCTTGATGTATCACAGAGCATATCGAAACTTGAAGGACGTGAAGCGGAAATCGTAACCGCATTATTTTTTGAGGGCAAGAAACCTAAAGACGTTGCGAGCGAAAAGAAACTTGATGTCAGTCATGTATACAGGCTCAGAAGAACAGCAATAGCAAAAATTCGGGGCTGGCTTGGACTTCAGGCAGCAAAAGGGGTGTGAACATTTGAGACGCTGTGCAGTAGACAAAAAAGTAGCAGGTATAATACGCTGGCTTGAAAGACTTAAAAAGTCATACAGTGATGGTGCGATTGAGAGTGCGTTAATGGAAGCTGAATGTGCATGCGCAGACCTTGAGAATCTACGTAATGATGTGTGGCAGAAAGTGAAACCTTCAAAGCATAAATCACTTAACAATATGACATTAAGTTTTTTTAGATGTGTATCACTTGCCGCTGTTGTGATTCTCTTTTATGTTACCCCGCTTGAAAAAGATAATGTGCCTTCAATGACAGTAACGGAAGAGATGAAAGCATTAACGCAGACTCAGCCTAAGCCAATAATAATAGTGCGTGAATATGAAAAGCCGGAAGTGAAAGCAACATCAAAGCCGGAAAAGCCGGAAAAAAGATCATCACGAAGGCAGGTAACGCAGAGGAAAGCATCAGAGAATCCGAAGCCGATATCACAAAAGACAGTACCTTATGATAAAGTGTTATCGTTAGTACAGACAGGGCAGAGAGCATTGAAGGAAAATTCTTCAGTGATAAGCATAAAAAAATAGACGCATAAATGAAGGGAGAGTGTTTATTTGTCATGAGGCAATACATAAAATTTTTAGCTGTTATCATTCTTATTCTTGTTCCGTCATTAGCATATTCCGCAGAAGAGCAGGTTGTACAAATTACGTCTGTCGGAGTTACAGGCAATGAGAATATAGCGACGGAGTACATACTGAACGTAGTAGACACGAAGCCAGGAATGACGATGAGCCGTGATATGATACGTTCGGACATTGAGGCGATATACGAACAGGGATTTTTCTCGTTCGCTGATGCGGAGATGAGACCGGAAGGCGGCGGCGTATCCGTAATGTTTTCTGTGCGTGAGAATCCAATAATCGAAGCAATAACATTCACAGGCAATACGCTTTACACTGACGATCAATTGATGAAGGAAGTTTTATCGCAAGTAGGAACAACGTTCAACAGAAATTTTTTCCGAAATGACTTAGACAGAATTCAGGAGAAATATCACAAAGACGGCTACGTTATGGTTCGTGTGTCTGACGTTCAGATAGAGGGCGGGAATATCTACGTGACGATTCTTGAACCCAAAGTAGGGGACGTAATCATACAGGGCAATACGAAAACGAAGACGTATGTAATCAGACGCGAGATAAAGCTGAAGGAAGGAGATATATTCAACGTGACGCATTTCCGTCATCAGCTTGGAAAACTTCAGGGTCTCGGATTCTTTGAAGACGTGAATGTAGCGTTTGATGTCCCTGAAAATTCAGACGGGCTTGTTGATTTAATAATCACGGTGAAGGAAAAGAGGACAGCCTCAGTAGGATTGAACCTTGCATACGGAAGCGAGAGCGGTATAGCAGGAGGATTAACGTACAGCGATACGAATATGTTCGGACGAGGAATAAAATTTGAGATTGGATTCAATGAGGGTGATGATGCAACATACTGGACAAGTTTATCAAGCCCATACATGGACGCTCACACATTCGGCTGGACAGTAGGCGCAAGATACAGAAATTATAAAGACAGGTATTACTACAGGCGTGGAAGGAAACAGTTTGAATTCGATGAAAAAACCACGAGCGTATATGCAGGAATAGGCAGAAAATTTTCAAATGAAGATTGGAGCTGGTTCTTAACGCTGAGGCATGAACACGCGGACTATGAGAACATGCATAACGCAATACCTGGTTACATTGATGATTTGACCCCGTGGGACGGAACGAATCAGACAGTAGAGCTTCAATTTGTGTGGGATAAACGTGATCCATATTCGCCATATCCTAAAGGCTTCGTGTGGGATACGAATTTTGAGCAGGCAGTTGAGTTTCTCGGAGGAGAATACAGCTACCTGAAATACTGGACACAGGCAAGACTTTACGCCCCGCTGAATAAAATAGTAGCAGGGATAGCGGACACATCAGGTTCATGGACAGATGAGAACCCGTTATTGTTTGCGGCACGAGTGAGAATAGGTTCAGCAACTGAAGATGAATTGCCTTCATTCGCGAGATATTCACTGGGAGGAATGAATACGCTCAGAGGATATAACTCACGTTCATTCGAGGGAAGCAATTTTTATCTCGGAAACTTCGAGCTGAGAGTTCCGGTTAGTTCTTCGTTATCGATTGTTGGATTTTACGACATAGGCAACGCTGATACTAATATGGACTGGAGCAACTATCACGATAATTTCGGACTGGGATTAAGAGTTAAAACACCGTTCGGGAATTTGCGTGTTGATTATGCGAAGGGTGAAGACGAGAACAAAACGTATTTCGGTTTCGGCGAAATGTTCTAGCATCGTCGTCTTCCTTCTGGTTTATGCGTCATGCTCTCATGCTCTCACGGTCTCAGGGTTGCCTTCATGGCTTGAAGGTGCAGTTATCAGGAGCTTAAATGCAGTATGGTCTGAAATTCCGAATACACCCGATATAGACCGCGAAGGGACATTAGCAGTAGTAGCATCGAGATTATTTGCAGGTTATGAAGTTCATGTCAAAGCAGAACGTGAAGGGCCTGCAATTTTTTTTGTGCCGCATAAAGATGAACTCATTCATGCTGACGTGAAAATACTTTCTCCTGATTTGCGTGGTATTTCGCTTAAATGGTTTGATGATGATACAGCGGGAATGTCAGAAGAGATTGCGGGTATAGTTGATGAATTGCCGCAGAGCGCATTGACATGGGCAGATGAAGCATTGCGTGAGAGATTGAAGAAGATAATTGATTTGAGACTTCCTGGCTGGAATTTCACTCAGCAGATTTATATTTCACCTAACAGCACACTCATAAACTTATCATTCAGGCCCGGTGATTCTATGATACTCGCAGTGAAACCTGAAATATATTCGCGAACTCTTCCTGTGATGTTCCGTTCGTATCTCGAATCTATTCTCATTCCTGCTTTGTCACCTTTAATCGGTGTACCAGTGAAATGGGCAGAACGTCATAAAGGAGAGATTGAGACATTTGCACAAGATTTTCTTGAGGACAGGCACACGGTAGAGAACATGAAAGCATACGTGAACATAAAATTTTCTCCAGGCAAAGTTTCAGGACTTCAGGCAAATGTTGACAGTGAAAATTTTTTCTTTCAGGTATGGGTATCAGCATACGCAGGTCTGAATGAACGTTACCCTGAAGCAGGAGCATTCTTCGGTTATAGTCCGAACTGGAGTTTTCACACAGAATTTTATGCAGAACTTTTATTTTCACTTGAAGACTTCGGCGTAACGAATCGAATCGGCGGACGCTTTGAACTCTTTAATAATTTCTGGGCAGGAATAGAAAATCAATGGCCGGAAAACAAATATTTTTTCAGGTTTCAATATATACCGGTCAGAATCAGAAGACCTTATGCGTTGTGGCGTTACAGTCCCGAACTTGAAGCACATGAAGCGGCATTAGGTTATGTACTTGATGAACATATATCGATTGAAATATATTATGACAATACAGGTGATAATAAAATAGGGGTACGTGGAACATGGCACTTCTAACATAAACGTAAAAAGGGGGAACGAAATCATAATGAGCGGGATAACATTAGAGGCACTCGCAGAAAAATTAAAAGATGAATCAATAATTGTGTCAGGAAATTCAAATCACAAAGTTAAACGCATAGCTTCTCCGGAAAATGCAGATTCGGAATCGCTGTGTGTAATCTGGGACAAGAAAGCACTTGAAAATTTGAATCCTGAAACAGCAATTGCAGCACCAAAAGAATTTTTTGAAAACACGAAGCATGACGGCATAATATGCATAAACCCTCGTGCATTGCTTCCGAAGTTAACAGAAATTTTTTCATCTCAGAAAATCAAACTCAAAGGCATAAATTCCAAAGCAGAAGTATCATTAACAGCAAGTATTTCACCAGACGCATACATATCTGCGTTTGCGTATGTAGGAGATAACTGCACCGTAGAAGAAGGCACAATCATTGAGCCTCATGCAGTACTGATTCAGAATGTTCATGTAGGAAAAAACTGCATAATTCATTCTGGTGCTGTGATTGGCTGTGACGGGTTTGGCTTTGAACGCACGGCTGAAGGTCTCGTGAAAATTCCTCAAATAGGAGGAGTGATTATCGGTGATGATGTAGAAATCGGAGCATGCACAGCAATAGACAGAGGGACAATGAGAGATACGGTGATAGGTTCAGGAACGAAAATAGACAATCACGTTCAGATAGGGCATAACGTAATAGTCGGTAAGAATTGCATATTATGTTCAATGTCAGGCATAGGAGGAAGCACAGTGCTTGAAGATAACGTAACGATGTCAATTCAGGCTGGAATAACGGATCATGTTCATATCGGAGCGAACACGATAATAGCAGGCCGCTGCGGAGTAACGAATGACCTTCCTGCAAACAGTGTTGTGTCAGGTTTCCCTGCGAGGCCGCATAACGAAGCAAAACGTGCGTTAGTTCTTGCGGCGGATTTGCCGTCACTGTACAAGAGAATACGAATGCTTGAGAAAAAGGTTGAGGAAATGCAAAAATCATGAAGCTGAACGGGAAAATTATATTAAAAGGGATTGGCCTTCATTCCGGGCGTGAATGTGAAGTAATTATTGAGCCATGTGATTCAGATTCGATTTTGATTCGCTCAGGTGAAAATGAAATGCCAATAGAGAAAATGAATCTCAGCGGGACAAACAGAGGATCAGATTATATTTTTCCAAATGGCGAGAGAATACGAACATGCGAACATGTATTTTCTGCGCTATACGGAATGGGAATATATTCGGGAGTTCGTGTGAGTGTGAAGGGAGGAGAGATGCCTGCGTTAGACGGGTGTGCAAGAACGTTATGCGATGAGATAAAGAAAAATTCATGTGCTGAATCGATTTCACAGGACGCATTGAGAATTTCTGAACCTCTAATTGTGTATGGTGATGACAGACGAAGATTTGTAGCTGCGTTTCCATGCGATGATATTCGCATAACGTACACAGTTGAGTATAAGTATATAGGTGCGCAGGTTTTTGATTTCATATTCACACCTGAGAATTATTATATAAATATCTCAAACGCGAGGACATTCGCAATGTTGTCTGATATAGAATATCTTCGTGCTCACGGAATGGCATTAGGCGGAACATTCGACAACGCAATAGCAATTTCTGAGAATGGCATTCATGCATCTGGTGGATTGAGGTGGCCTAATGAATTCGTGAGACATAAAGCGTTAGATTTGATTGGAGACCTTGCCGCAATCGGAAGACCATTGAAGGCACATATAATAGCAATGAAGGCAGGGCATGAACTGCATTTGAGGCTGTCAGAAAAATTGAGAGGAGAAAATGATAATGCCTGAAATAGACATATTCGGAGTGAAAGAAATACTGAAGCAGCGTTATCCGTTTCTAATGGTGGACAGGATAATAGATTATGATGATGAACACATAATCGGCTATAAGAACGTAACGATAAATGAGCCGTTCTTCACGGGACATTTTCCAGAAGACCCAGTGATGCCGGGCGTAATGATTCTTGAGAGCATGGGACAGGTAACGAGCGTTTTACTAGGCATAAAGCTGGGAAGGGAACAGGGAAAGAAGATAGCATTTCTGACAGGTATAGATAAAGCACGCTTCCGAAAACCCGTGAGACCAGGAGATAAACTAGTAACGAGAGCGGAACTCACGAATGTAAGAAAATCATCAGCGAAAGCAAAAGCAGAGGCATACGTTGATGATGAACTTGTTGCTGAAGCAGAATTCCTCACAATAATAGGTGACACTCTCGCAAAGGAGCAGGAGGTTTCAAATTGAGTGTCATTGTTCACCCGTCAGCAATCGTATCACGTCATGCAGAACTAGGAGACGGAGTAAAAATCGGCCCGTTCTGTGTAATCGGAGACAGTGTGAGAATAGGATCAGGTACAGAACTTATTGCGTATGTGAGCGTTCATGATTATGTTTCAATTGGAAGCAACTGCAAAATCTGTGAGTATACAGCAATCGGAGGAGAACCTCAGGATCATTCCTACAAGGGAGAAGTTTCGTATGTGCGAATTGGAAATAATAATCTCATTCGCGAGAACGTAACAGTGAACCGTGCGACAGGAGAAGGAAATGAAACTGTAATTGGCAATGACTGTTTCATAATGGACAGCGTACACTTTGCACATAATGTTCATGTCGGAGATTACGTTACGATTGCGAATAAGGTCGGGCTTTCAGGGTTTGTTGAAGTTGGAGATCATACAGTCTTCGGAGGAATGGCAGGAGTACATCAGTTCGTCAGGATTGGAGATTACTGCATGATAGGAGGGCTGTACCGTGTCTCAAAAGATGTGCCTCATTACACGCTTGCCTCAGGTGAGCCTTTAAGATTGACGGGCTTGAACAAAGTTGGACTTGAAAGAAGCGGATTCACAACAGAGATCATTAAGGAGATATACAGGTTCTACCGTGAGCTTTATGATAAGCACAGACGCTTCACAGAATCACTTGAAGAGGCAATAGTGAACAAAGAGAAATATATTCCAGAAATAAGGCACATAATAGAGTTTTACGAGAAAACGAAACGCGGCGTAACATTCTGGAGTCATGCATGAAAAAGCCCGGACATATAAAATCCGGGCCTAAGAGATTTATTTACACTATGTTGATGATGTCTCCTCTTGCTACTGTCTTTCCGAACTCCTTAAACTTTACAGGTTTATTTTCGTCTGCTGGTTCAGTGATTACTATCATGGTCTGTGAAGAATATCCTGCTTTCTTCAGAACGTCGAGGTCAACGCGCACAATAGGTTCTCCTGCCTTGACGTTATCGCCGGCTTTCCTGAGAACAGTGAAGCCCTTACCTTTGAGATTGACTGTATCAACTCCGATGTGAATCAATAAACCTGTTCCGTCAGACATTCTCATTCCGAAAGCGTGTCCTGTCTCAAAAATCATTTCAATTTTTCCGTTTACAGGAGCACAGACAGTTCCGTCTGAAGGTTCAATTGCGACTGTCTGACCCATATCCTGACGAGCGAACATTTCATCTTTAATATCATCAGGCCCTATGAATTTTCCGTTTACTGTCGCGACAATTGCATCATCAGGTACATCAGGAAGAACATCAAGACCGTTTACTTCTTCGGGAGCGAGTCTGCCCTGACGTTTCCAGATGTCGAACATGATATTGCAAGATACAAATGCTCCCACGAAAGCAATAACTACACCACCTATCACAGCATTAAGGAAGTTAGTCATAGTGTAACCGAGATCAGCAACATCAGCAGGAGGAATATACGCCGGAAGAACGAGCAATCCAGGTGAACCTCCTGCAAAGCGTGCAACTTTCGTTAAGCCGAGATACAAACCTCCGAGACCTCCTCCTATCATGGCCGCGTATAACGGGAAAGTGAATTTCATATTTACACCGTACAATACAGGTTCAGTTATGCCGAGTACAGCCGTAAGTCCCGCAGATGATGCCTGCTGTTTCGTGTCAGGGTTCTTTGAACGCAATGCAACTGCGAGACCTGCTGCACCCTGAGCAACATTTGACGGTAACATTCCGATAACGACTGAATCCCATTTGACTGTAGCAAGATTATTTGTGCCGATTGGAATCAGTCCGTAGTGCGTGCCTGTCATGACGAGTAACGGTGAGAATATGCCCACTATTGTAGGAACAAGCCAGGCTATATTTGTATTCATCCATGTGAAGAGCGTGTTGATTAAACCAGATACCCATGATCCTATTGGGCCTAAGAGAGTGATAGTAACAGTTGCACCGACAATGAGACTGATTAACGGAACGGAGAAGAATTTTACTGCCTTCGGTGAAACTTTCTGCACATAATGTTCAACTATGGACATGAACCATACGCCGAGTATTATGGGAATGACTGATGAAGCATATACAGCTTTTGTTACAGGAAGGAAGCCCAGAAACGTAACAGCTTCTTTTCCTCCCATTAAACTCACGAATGAAGGATACACTAACACTCCTGCGAGTGCTAATGCGTTACCCTGATTGCATTTGAATTTTCTTGCACATGAAGCAGCGAGCAGAATCGGCATGAAGTAGAATGCAGCGTCAGCCATTGCGTTTAGTATTATGTATGTCTGTGTTCCTGATTTGAGCCAACCTAACCATGCGAACAGTGCCATTAATGCTTTGAGTAATCCTGCGCCTGTGATTGCCGGTATGATTGGCTGAAAGATACTCGCTATACTCTCAAGTAATCTGCTGAGTTTTGATCTGTTATCATTTTTTTCTGCTTCGGGGTCATCAACTGCTGCTGCTGATTCAAATCCTCCCTGAGCTAACACTTCCTGATAGAGCTGCGGAACATCAGGGCCGATTACGATTTGATACTGACCGCCTGCATTGACAACTGAGAGAATGCCTTTCGTTTTTGTGAGCACATCTGTCTTTGCTGAAGCGTCATTGTGGAGAGTGAAACGTAAACGTGTTGCACAATGTACAACTGATTTTACGTTCCCTTTTCCGCCGATGTTCTCGATGATTATTGCTGCTAATTCTTTGAAGTCCATTATGTTACCTCCTGTGAAAAATTTTATGATTTCATTCGTCCAGGCTCGCACCATTTGATGCAATTACATTCTTGTACCAGTAAAAGCTGTCCTTCCTGATTCGTTTCAGTGTACCCTCTCCTTTGTCGTCCTTATCAACATAAATCATTCCGTAACGTTTCTTCATCTCCCCTGATGATGCACTCACCAAATCTATGCAACCCCATGCAGTGAATCCCATAACAGGAATTCCGTCCTCCGTTATTGCGTCCCTCAAAGCAAGCAAATGCTGACGAAGATAATCTATCCTGTATGTGTCATGAATCTTTCCGTCATTTGAAATCGTATCTACTGCTCCTAATCCGTTCTCTACAACGAACAGCGGCTTGTTGTATCTGTCAAAGAGAGTGTTCGCTGTAATTCTCAATCCCAGAGGATCAATCTGCCAGCCCCATTCTGTATTTTTCAGATACGGATTAATCACCGAACGGAAAACTGCATTTCCAGGTTTTGCATGTTTCGCGAAAATTTCAGGGTCAGCGGTCGTGCACCTGCTCGAATAATACGAGAACGCAACGAAATCTACTGTTCCCTCTGCAAGAACCTTCGCATCTTCCTCCGAACATATCCCCTCAATCCCTGCACGTTCCATGCGTTTCATTGCCCACACTGGATATTCTCCTCTTACCTGTACATCAGTGAAGAAGAAGTTATCTCTGTCTTTCTCAAGTGAATCGAAAATGTCATCAGGATTGCATGAATACGGATAGAAATTCCCGGCGGCAAGCATACAGCCAATCTTTGAATCTGAAATTATTTCATGTGCAAGTTTTACTGCCTTCGCACTTGCAATCAACTCATGATGTGCGGCCATGTACTTTGTGCGTTCACGGTCTTCATTCTCATCAAAAACAATTCCCGCTCCCATAAACGACATATGAAGCAGCATGTTTATCTCGTTGAACGTTATCCAGTACTTCACAATGTCTCCGAACTGATTGAAGATTACCCTGCAATACTTCAGGTACGCGTCAATCATTCTCCTGTCTCTCCAGCCTCCATATTTCTTTATGAGTGCTATTGGTGTGTCAAAGTGATCAATCGTTACGAGAGGTTCAATGTTATGTTTCCTGCATTCCTCGAATAATGAACGGTAAAATTTTATTCCCGCCTCATTGGGAACATCATCATCACCATTTGGCAAAATTCTTGTCCATGCGATTGAAAGCCTGTAGCATTTGAATCCCATTTCTGCGAACAATGCAATATCTTCTTTGTAATGATGATACATGTCGATTGCCTCATGTGCTGGATATTCATAGCCTTCAATGCATTCAAGCATTTTCATTTCTCCGCGTGCAACTTTCATTCTGTCCTGCCCTGAAGGAATCACATCAACGCTAGATAACCCGCGTCCGTCAGAATCATATGCGCCTTCACATTGATTCGCCGCAGTAGCACCGCCCCACAGAAAACCTGAAGGAAAAAATTTATCATTCATTAATATTCCTCCTGAATTGTGAAATTTTTTTTATTGGGTGAGAAAATCATATCATAATCGTAAAATCATGTTTTGAATTTTTGCATTTAAGATTTAAACTATACACAATCCCATTAAATTACAGATTCAAGAACGGAGGTTTATTCTATGCAGGCCCAAAAGAAAAAAATCGTCAACATTCCCTCACTCATAAGCGACTACTACACTCTCGTACCCAATCCTGACGATAAGACACATCAGGTAGCATTCGGAACATCAGGACACAGAGGAAGTTCTGCACTTCACAGCTTCAATGAATCTCACATACTCGCAATTGCTCAGGCAGTCTATGAACACAGAACAGCGGAAGGAATTCCCGGCCCGTTATACATCGGAGCAGACACACATGCACTCTCTGAACCTTCAATGAGAACATGCGTTGAGGTACTTGCGGCTAACGGAGTCGAGATTATCCTTCAGAAGGATTTTGCACCTACGCCTACACCTGTCGTATCACGCGCAATCCTTGAACACAATCGTACGCCCGGCAACAAAACTGCTGACGGAATGGTGATTACCCCTTCGCATAACCCTCCAACAGACGGAGGCATAAAGTATGATCCGCCATCAGGAGGCCCTGCAAGCCCTGAAATTACATCAAAGATTCAGAACAGAGCAAATGAACTCATTCGTCAGGGTGTAAATTCAATCAAGCGTATCCCGTTTGAGAAGGCAATCAAAATGGACAATGTTCACTTTGAAGATTTCGTTATGCCATACGTGAAGGCACTTGCAACAGTTGTAGACATGGACGCAATCGCGAAGTCGGGCCTCAAGATTGGAGCAGATCCTCTCGGCGGTTCAGGTATAAATTACTGGGAACCAATCGCAGAAGTATACGGCATAAAAAATCTCGAAGTCGTGAATCCGAATCTTGATCCGACTTTTTCATTCATGCCACCAGATCATGACGGAAAAATCAGAATGGATTGTTCATCTCCATATGCAATGGCGAATCTCATCAAGCTGAAAGATGATTATGATATAGCGTTCGGAAATGACACGGATTATGACAGACATGGAATCGTAACTCCTCAGGGTCTCATGAATCCAAATGCATATCTCGCAGTTGCAGTTCAGCACCTCTTCACATCACGTAAGGGCTGGCGTTCTGATGCGGCAGTAGGAAAGACTGTAGTATCAAGTTCAATCATTGACCGCGTGACAGAAGGCATTGGAAGAAAACTCTGTGAAGTACCTGTAGGCTTCAAATGGTTCGTTGAAGGTCTCCTTGACGGTTCAATGGGCTTCGGAGGAGAAGAAAGTGCAGGAGCAAGTTTCCTATGCAGAGACGGCTCAGTGTGGACGACGGACAAAGACGGGATCATCATGGACTTGCTTGCAGTTGAGATTACAGCAGTAACAGGCAAGAACCCGGCAGAACATTACGCAGAGATTGCGAAGAAATACGGCACGAGTTTTTATGCTCGCATTGATACACCGGCTACACCAGAACAGAAAGCGGCACTCGGAAAACTTTCACCCGAAGACATCAAAGCGGACACACTTGCAGGCGATAAGATTACTGGGAAGTTCACGAAGGCACCGGGCAATAACGCATCAATCGGAGGTCTTAAAGTTACAACTGCTAACGGCTGGTTTGCTGCTCGTCCATCGGGAACGGAGAACATCTGCAAACTATACGCAGAAAGTTTTGTAAGCCCGGAACACCTGAAAAAGATTCAGACGGAAGCACAAGCAATAATCGCGTAAATTTTTTGACGAGAATAAAAAAAGCCCTCTGGTTTATTGCCGGAGGGTTTAATTTTAGTGTAATTACGCAACAAAAAAAAAAACAAAGAAAGACAAGCATATATGCTATAATAAATTTTGGGTAAAAATTAAGGGTAAGCACAACAAACATTAAGGAATGTTTTCTCTTGTCTTACGCCGCAATTATATCATAGGCAAAGAAAGTTTTGTTGCGTTTATCACTTATCATTTTCTATTTTCCATGGAGGATTTTATATAATGAGACGCAGCAGAATTATTGCAGTTATATTTGTATTTGCACTTGTTATTTCTTCTCTTGCCTACGGTGCAGTAAGAATGAACTCCAGAAATTTCGCGATTTTATGCAGTAACGGATCTCTTCATGATGTCCAGGCAGCTCTGGACGCAGGAGCAAAACCAACAGAGCAGGTATTAATCACTGCGTCATATTCCAATCCTGACCCTGAAGTCACCAGACTGTTAATATCATCTGCACAGCGTTACGGTCTTGACTTCTCAAAGCGTCCAAGAACGGGAGCAGGAATTCTGAACAGTGCGATACGCGGAGGAAGGCCCGAAGTTGTGAGAGTAGTTATGTCATTCGGAGTGAATGTGAATGTGCGTGACAAAACCGGGACTTCACCGATGAGTGAGGCATTGCGTTACGGGTATAAGTCTGAAGAACAGGGAAGACGCGAGATAATTGAAATTCTGAGTGATGCAGGAGCAAAGAGATAATTGAAGAAATTTTTTGCGCTGTCCCCATTGAGTTTTTGAGGACAGTAATTTTTTTATGTTAGAATATTTCCGAGTGAGTTCCAATGTCAACAAATATAACTAGCTCACCTACACTTACCTTCTCTATGTGATATACGAGAAGCAGGTCTCCTTTGATATGACATTCTCTTAGTTTTTCATATTCACCGTTCAGTTGATGGTCTTTCCATTCAGGAGGAAGAGGTGCATCGTTAGCTATGAGCAACAGCATAATTTCTTTAACACGGTTCATGTCATGTTTTCCTGAACGCGAAAGTATTTCCCAAGTTTTCACAAAATCTTTCGTTTTTCTTGAGTCTCGTGGAAGATTTGTACGTTTGCCTGCTGCAGTTCTCTTCTTATCAGTCATAATTATCCTCGTTGTAACTTTTTATGCTTTGTTTCCATTCTTCTGCAATCTCCTGAGCTTCAGCTATTGCCTTCAAGGTACGCGGATTTTTAATCTGACTTCCGTCTTCATCGTAAATTTTGATTGTTCTCCAATCGATTTTTCGCGATAATATCTGCTCCATAAATATCACTCCTCAAATGTTAATATTGTTTTGTAATTATACATGAAGGAAGTGAATCACAATTGAGGCTCGATAAATTTCTGAAGCTCGCACGACTCGTAAAACGCAGAACAGTTGCACAAGAAATGATTGAACTAGGAGCAGTACGTCTTGAAGGTCGTGAATGCAAATCATCAAGTGAAGTCCGAGAAGGCAATGTGATTGAAATCGCATACATAAATCGTGTTCTGAAAGTAAAAGTATTATGTGCAGATGAAGCAATGCTGAGGAGACCGAAGACAGTATCATGGGAACAAATGGAAGAAAGGACAGTGAAGCCTGACGAAAAACCATTTTAATTTTTGGAACGGGCATTTATAATTAGGTGCATATTCTAAATCTTTCAACAGGAGGAAAATTTTCAATGGCATCAATAATAGGTGTACATGGTCGTGAAATACTTGACTCAAGAGGAAACCCAACAGTAGAAGTTGATGTGTATCTCGAAGACGGTTCAATGGGCCGCGCAGCAGTACCTTCAGGAGCATCAACGGGAGTACATGAAGCACTTGAACTCCGCGACAAGGAAGCACGTTACGGCGGAAAAGGCACACAGCATGCAGTCGATAATGTAAACGAGAAGATAGCACCTGAAATTCTCGGAATGGACGCAGATGATCAGTATGCACTCGACAAAGCAATGATTGCACTTGACGGCACAGACGGCAAATCAAATCTCGGAGCAAATGCAATTCTCGGCGTATCAATGGCAAATGCAAGAGCAGCAGCAGAGAGTCATAATCTCCCTCTGTATGAATGGCTCGGCGGAATCAATGGCGGACTTCTTCCAACTCCCATGATGAACGTCATCAACGGTGGTGCACACGCAGACTCAACAGTAGATTTTCAGGAGTTCATGATTGTTCCGCATAGCCCCTCAAGTTTCAAGGAAGCTCTGAGAATGGGAGCAGAAGTGTATCATGCACTGAAGAGCTGTGTGAAGGGACGCGGATATTCAACAGGCGTAGGCGATGAAGGCGGATTTGCACCAGACCTGAAGAGCAACCGTGAAGCACTTGATTTGCTCATGGAGGCAGTGAACAAAGCAGGATACAAACCCGGCGATGATGTCAGCTTTGCACTTGATGTAGCAAGCTCAGAGTTCTTTGACACAGATAAGAATAAGTATGTCTTCAAGAAGAGCGGCGGTGCAGAATACACTTCAGAAGAACTTGTGAAACTCTATGAAGACCTGATTGCGAATTACCCGATCATCTCAATCGAAGACGGTTGTGCTGAAGATGACTGGAACGGCTGGGCAGCACTCACTGCGTCCGTAGGCAAAAAGATTCAGCTCGTCGGTGATGACTTATTCGTAACGAACCCGAAGATTCTCGCTCGCGGAATTTCAGAGGGTGTAGCAAATGCAGTTCTCGTGAAACTCAATCAGATTGGATCAGTCAGTGAGACATTGCAGGTCATTCAAATGGCGGCAGATGCAGGTTACGCAGCGGTTGTGTCTCATCGTTCAGGCGAGACAGCAGACAGTTTCATTGCAGACCTTGCAGTAGCGACCCGTGCAGGACAGATTAAGACAGGAAGCATTGCACGTACAGACAGAATCGCGAAATACAATCAGCTTCTCAGAATCGAAGAGGATCTCAGCGACAAAGCAGTGTATGCAGGTCTCAAGAAATACTCCCCTATGTGGAAGTAAAGGAGTTCATCAATGGCCTTTGTTGATCCTGAAATAATTTTTAGGTACGCTGAAGTCAAACGCGCAGTCTCAACCGAAAATGCTCCGGCGGCTATAGGCCCGTACTCACAGGCTATTCAGGCGGGCGAAACTCTTTATGTCTCAGGTCAGATACCAGTAGACCCTAAGACTGGAAATATTGCACCTGATATCGCATCGCAGGCCAGGCAGTCATTGGAGAATGTGAAAGCAATTCTTGAGGCATCAGGTTACACACTCTCTGATGTCGTGAAGACTACTGTGTTTGTTACGGACATCAATAATTTCACGGCGGTCAATGAAGTCTACGCGTCATACTTCGATACTCAGGCACCAGCACGTTCATTTGTTGCAGTGAAAGACCTGCCCAAAGGTGTTGGACTTGAAATTGAAGCAGTAGCGTGGCACAGACAATAATTTTTTGGAGGTAATGTTTCAGATATGGCAGAAGCAATTAATCCCTGCGGAGGAACTGCACCATCAGGAACTGGCGGCACAGAAGGCGGTACACCTGCAGAAGGCGGAGCTGCTCAGGGCGGCAGTCTGATGGGAATGCTTTTTCCACTCGCAATTTTCATTCTCATCTTCTATTTCTTCATTATTCGTCCTCAGCGTAAACGTGACAAACAGCACAGCAATATGATAGCCAGCATAGGACGCGGTGATCAGATTGTAACGATTGGCGGCTTTCTGGGAACTGTTAAGGAAGTTCGTGATGATACATTCCAGATTGAAATTGCTGAAGGCGTTAGAGTTCGTATCCTGAAGTCAGCGGTTCAGACCAAGCGCACAGCATCAGCAGCAGCACCAGAGAAACCCGCACTCGATAATCAGGGGGCATCATCGTAAATGAATCGTACTGACAGAATCCGTCTCTGTGTTGTCATTATCGTAGTCGCTGCAGCATTGTTCTATGTATGGCCACTAACAGGCAGATTGAATCTTGGGCTTGACCTCAAAGGAGGAGCACATATAGTTCTTCAGGCAAAAGGAACCCCCGAAAGTCCGTTAAGAGATGACAGCATAGACAGACTGCTTGCTGTTCTAAGAAATCGTGTAGATCAATACGGAGTTGCAGAACCAATAATTCAGAAGAGCGGAACAGATAGAATCATAGTAGACCTTCCAGGAATTCAAGACCCAGAGGCGGCACTTGAACTCATCGGGAGAACTGCACAGATGGATTTCAGAGAAGCAATTGACGAAACAGGAAACAATTTGCCCTTAGAACCAATCAGAAGCAATTATGACAGCGATATTCAGTTTGTGAATGCACAGGAACGATGGAGAGAAGCAATCGCACAGATAAGCAATGCAAGCGCGGATTTGCTCGCACGTTCAAAGAGCATAAATAATTCAATCGTAGCTCCCGCAGAAGAAGCAGGAAGATATTATCTGCTTGGCCCTGTTCTTTTATCAGGCAAAGATTTAATCAACGCTGAAGTTGCACCAGACAGTCTGGGCAGAATGAGCGTGTCTCTGGAATTCAATTCGGAAGGCGCAAGATTATTTGAAAATGCAACCGCACAGCTCATAGGCAAACGACTGGCTATCGTTCTTGATAACGTAGTCATATCTGCACCAGTTGTTCAGGACAGAATCGCAGGAGGACGCGCACAGATAACGGGAAGATTCACGGCAGATGAGGCAGCACGACTCGCGATTATGCTCAAGGCAGGAGCATTGCCCGTTGCAGTTGAGATAGCAGAGAACAGATCCGTAGGGCCGAGCTTGGGTGCAGACAGTGTACGTCAGGGACTCGAAGCCGGTTTATTCGGTGCAGGAATGGTACTCGTGTTCATGCTGTTGTATTATCAGTTCAGAGGACTTGCGGCAGATGTTGCATTGGTCGTTACGATTCTACTTATCTTCGCGGGACTCATGGCCTTTAACGCTACACTCACTCTTCCTGGTATCGCAGGCATAATTCTCACGCTCGGAATGGCAGTTGACGGAAACGTTTTGATATATGAACGAATACGTGAGGAACGTAACACAGGAAAAACTCCTATGGCTGCACTTGATGCAGGGTTCAGGAAAGCACTTGTTACGATTCTTGATTCAAATATCACAACTTTAATTGCAGCTCTCGTTTTGTTCTATTTCGGCTCAGGTTCAGTTCGCGGTTTCGGTGTTACACTTTCAATCGGTCTTGTTGCAAGCGTCTTCGCTAATGTCGTTGTAACCCGTGCATTATTGCAGTTTTTCATCAAACGCGGAGGTGAGATTAGAAGATGAGTATGCTGAATCTAAATTTTGACTTCATGAAGCATAGAAGGCTTGCACTTACAATAAGCCTTGCATGCGTCATCATTAGCATATTTCTGCTCTTAACACGCGGTTTGAATCTCGGAATCGATTTCACAGGCGGAAATGTAATTCAGGTTGAGTTCGATACACGCCCGGATATCACGAAAGTCCGCGAAGTAATTTCGGGAGTAGTGGCACGCGAGGCAATGATTCAGAATTTCGGCGAGAAGGGAATAATAATCCGAACGAATGAAGACACCGAAGAGAGCAGAGAAAATGTTGTGAAGGCATTGCAGAAAAATTTTGCTGACATGAAAGTTACCGGCTTTGAAAAAGTTGGCCCTGTTGTAGGCGGTGAACTTCGCAGGCAGGCTATAATCGGCGTAACAATTGCTCTCATTGCCATTCTGATTTATATTACGGTCAGGTTTCAATTCAGATTCGCTGTCGTCAGTGTCGTACCTCTCATTCATGATGTGATCATCGCATTAGGTTTCTTCAGCATCACACAAATGGAAATATCTTCATCATTCATTGCGGCAATTCTCACGATTGTAGGTTATTCGCTCAACAACACAATAATCATATTGGATCGTGTGCGTGAGAACTGGGGCAGCCTTTCGCGTGAAGGAATAGTGAATCTTGTCAACAAATCACTGAATCAAACATTGTCGCGAACAATCAACACTACACTCACGACTTTGTTCCCAGTGATTGCATTATGCGTTTGGGGCGGGCCTGTCCTTATGGCTTTCAGTTATGCTATGCTCGTTGGAATCATCGCGGGTACATGGAGTTCAATGTTCGTAGCTACAGGTCTGCTTTGCGAATGGCATAAATAAATTCAGGAAACGCATTTAGATTTTCATATCGGAAGTTGATCTTTAGGGATTAGCTTCCGATTTTTCTTTACCCTTTTATTCTTGTTGTTGTATCATAAAATCATCAAAAAATTTTTTCACGGAGGTCTTATCTTTCTCAAATGAAAATGTCAACTGAAAGAATCAAAATCACAAACATAGGTTATGATGACCCAGCAGAAATGAAAACCGCATTGAACCTCACAGAAAATTTTTCTCACACTCTCAATCTCAATGCAAAAATGACTTCACGTTTGCGTCTTCTGACTGAAGAAATGCTTTCAATGGTCAGGAATATCACGGAGGAATTCGTTGCAGAATTCTACATTGAAGCAGAAGATAACGTATGCAAGTTTCATCTTGAAGCAAAATCGAATCTTGATTACGGAAAGCGCAGGGAATTATTATCCGTCTCAACAAACGGCAAAAACATAGCTCCAGTTGGAATCATGGAAAAGATTCGCGGAATTTTCGAGGCAGGCTTATATAACATGGAGGAGAGCTTCAACCTTCAGGCTGAATACGGCGGAAGCTGTCTTGATTACGGCATGTTAGGTTCAATTGATGCTGACATGAGTCAGGCTGTTTATGCATGGTCTATGCAGAAGTATAAGAACAGCATAGACACACAGAGACAGGATGAAGATAACACTGCGGCACTTGATGCATGGGATGAACTCGAAAAATCTATCATCGCTAACATCGCTGATGATGTTCAGGTCGGAGTTACAAAAAACGGTGTAGAATTAATCATCACGAAAAGCATTGTATAATAACCAACGAAAACCTAAAACACAGGAGGTATTTTTATTATGAATATCACAAAGACAGAAGCTAACAACGGCAAAGAACTTACCCTTTCACTTGACGGAAGGCTCGACACGACAACTGCACCTCAGCTTGAAGCGGAATTACGTTCAGCTCTCGACGGCATAGAGAACCTGACGATAGACATGGAGAAGCTGGTGTACATATCATCGGCAGGACTGAGAGTTCTCTTAAAGGCGCAGAAGGTCATGAACAAGCAGGGCAAGATGACAGTGAAGAACGTTTCACAGGAAATAAAAGACGTTTTTGAAGTTACAGGATTTGATGAGCTGCTGAATATTGAGTAGCATGCTTGATTTTCAACCCGTTGATCTCAGTATGAAAGAGCTGGTAGATTCTTACACGTTCAAATACGGTGAGGGATCCTGCCAGCATTCTTTTGTGTCATCTTTCTGCCTGAATCACAAGTACGGCGATATGTTCTGCGAGCATGACGGCTTTCTGTACACTCTGCGTTCACGTCTATGCACTGATGATGAGAGGGTGTATCTGTTCCCTCATGGAGACAGAAGCAGAATCAGGAGTGCAATTCAGAACGTGATAGATGATGCGCATGAACATAATATGCGAGTTAGATTTGAGACACTGACGGAAAGCGCAAAAAATTTAGTGTGTGAATTATTTCCGGGAAAATTTACGGCTGAGGCAAACCGTGATTACTCGGAATATTTTTACAGAACTGAAGAATTAATCAATCTTCCAGGCCATACATTTGAATCTAAACGCCGTGAGATTCGCAAATTTTTCAAGGATTACGAAGGACGTTATGAAGTTCTCAGAATATCGCCTGAACATATAGACATGATTCGGGATTTTCATAAAAAATGGATTGAGGGAAAAACTCACTCCGTGCATGATATTTCGTATCAACAAGGTCTTGTTAATGATAAGGACTCGTTACAGCTCGAACTGAATCATTTCTTTGAGCTTGGTCTTGACGGTATCGTGATATTCATTGACGGCGTTTTATGCGGCTATGTTTTCGGTGCGCCTCTGAACAATGAGTGCTTTGACGGTATTGCAGAGAAGGGAAACGCAGATATCCCCCACATATACAAAGTCATCTTATACGAATTTCTGAGAAATTGCTGTTCAGGCTACAAATACTTGAATATGGAAGAAGATCTCGGTGTTGAAGGTATACGCAATATGAAAATGATGTACAAGCCTGAGTTCCTGACAGATAAATTTTTAGTGTACGAGAATGAAAAAAAATGAATAAACTTGAAGCGAATATCTCACTTTTATTCATAACGTTTATATCGGCAACACAAAATCCATTTCTCATATGGATTCCTGATTCTATTCCTCATTTTGCATTCATATGCATCACCAATCTTCTGGGATTCATTATGTCTCTTGCGTGTTTCTTCGGTGAACTCTTCAGACTGGACATTAAGCAGATTAAGCAGAGCATGGTATTAGCCGCCGAATTAATTCTCTTTAATCTCTTTCTTATGCTGGCAGTTTCAGGTTTAGGGGCAGTGATGACGAATATACTTCAGTCTAGTGTATTTGTATTCATATCAGTTATAGCATTCCTGCTCTATAAGCAGATACCCGACAGAGGCACTATGCTGGGAATTATTACGGTGCTGTCAGGTCTTGCAGTGATGACAGAAGGAGATATCGGCAGTTTATGGAACTGGAGCGTATTATTTCTCACGATCTCCAATATCTTTTTCGCGTTCTATATCGTTACTATAAGTGAGTATTCTTCATCATCAAACCCTGCAATAATTGCTATGGGTCAGATGTTCTTCTGTTTTCTCTTCTCGCTTATACTCTGGGGTATTCAGTCCGTTACTCAGGGAGCAGCTTTTACTCTGCCGTCAGATTCAAAATTCTGGGGAAGTGTCATATACATCAGTTTTTTCATCAGGATGCTTTATGGTGTCGTTCAGATGTACGCTCAGAGATATACTACACCTTTGAATACCGCGCTGATATTATCGACCGAAATTATTATCACTATGGCAATATCACCCATATTATCCACATTTATGGGAACTGTTCCAGATGTTATTACTCCGCTTAAAGTTGCCGGAAGTGTAATCATGATTTTTGGAATTCTGATGACTGAACCGCAGTTCTTTAATCTGTTAAGGAAGTTGTTTCATGCAAAAGATTAATATACGCGAAAGAATTAAACTTGTACTTCTCTGCGGATTTGTATATTTCCTGATGGATATGCCTGTTCAGATGACGGGCATACTTCCTTCGTATGCGGGGATAAAAAATTTTCTGCCGTTCACTCTGGGATTATTCTTCGGGGTTTACGGCGTTGCGGGCTGTGTGATTTCTTCGCTTATCGTGAGTCATTCGCTTTATGAGTGCATATGCATAGTCATTGCGGGACTGGGAATGTTTTACGGCTGGCATGTTCTCTTTCCGTCAAAAACTCACATAATATCGTTCAAGACATTCAAAGATTACGCCCGTTACATTTTCCTTCTGGCTTTGCTTTCCGGTCTGTGTCTGAATAGTTATGTATCATTTGCATATTTCATCGCGGGATTATTTATCGGTGTGCCAGTTAATATTTTATTCTCGTCTGTGTTCTGCATTGAGCCGATTATGCCTTCATGGTGCAGATATGAATATGACTGCGAGTTTTGCCTCATGGCCGGAGCAGGAAACCTTGAAGAAGCAAATGAAGCAATAGAGATTTCAGCAGAGAAACATGGAATCGCAATGAAACGCGTACTTGAGATTCAAAGCTGCATTGAAGAATTGGTGATACGAATATTAAAAGCTATTCCTGATGCAAATGTTCACGTCATGATTAAGTTCGGAGAAGCAATATCAGCAAGATTAGTTTACGCAGGAAAGAAATATAACCCCTTCATGATAGCAAAAGAAGAAGATGAAATTGATATTATGAGCCTGAAGATAATTAAGCACCGTGCTTTGAGAGCATCATTCAGCCACAGGTACGGGAATAATTTTGTCCATACGGTGATTTAATCATGCTAAGTGAAATATTTGCCGTATGACTCTACAAAACAGGCTCTGAAAATCTTAAAGAAGGAGTGAGAACTATGAAGAGACACACGATACGCAGAAAAGTTCAGGGTATGGTTCTGGGAATTTCAATGGCCGCGTTAATCATCACAAGTATAGTTGGAATTTTCAGCATGAGACGAATTCAGCGTGACGGCGAGGTTGCATTGATTTATCAAATGGAGCAGAACCTGAAAAATATTACGGTCAACAAATCCGGTTTAGCTGATGCAGAGCTTGGAAAATTTTCTGAGTACACTAATAACTTCGCAATTTACATCAATAAGATTTATTCATTCCCGTCTGCTTTTGTGAGCCGTGATGTAAAGCCTCCGCTGAAAGAGAATGCCGGAAAATTTGTTCTTCAGCGAGGGTTTAAAGACAGAAATGTAAAACTTGAAGATGTTTACAGAGAGCTTAGTCTGTTCGGCAACCTTGAAGATGTGTGGGCACCAGTTATGAGATTGAATAACGGTACGATCACTACGATATATGCAGGAACAGAGAGCGGCTTTATTATCAGTTATGATGACCAGTCTGAACAGAGCGCAGAAGGCGGAAATGATATATATTATAATTACTTTCAGTCGGACTGGTACAAACGCGCAAAAGAAGAAGGCAGAACGGTGTTTACTGACATATACAAAGACTCATTCGGCAGAGGATTAATGATAAGCTGTGTATCTCCGTTTTATGACGATAAGAATAAATTTGCCGGTGTTGTTTGTATGGATATATTAATCGCAGATTTACACAGGGCAATAGTAGAAGACGTTGATCTTCCAGAAGATTCATATGCGTTTCTTGTTGATACTGAAGGAAAGATAATAGAGCCTCTAGAAAATGAGAATGCCAGTGAACGTACAATCTATGACGAAACGAAAAGCAAAAGCCTTGCAGATGAAATCATGTCAGGAGAAACGAAGATAGCGCAATATAACGGGATATATTATGCCTACACTCCCATAGAGAGAACAGGCTGGACGTTCTGTGTGAGACAGTCTGAGAGCGCGACACTTGCACCTGCCAGAAATGTGCAGCGCAACGTCATTATAACGATGCTGATGTTCTTTGCTGCATTCATTGTGATCATCGCAATGGTATTCATTATTGCACGTAAATTCTCAGAGAAGCTCACATCACCCATTATTGCACTTGGCCATGATGCCGAAGAGATAAGCTCAGGCAATCTGGATTACAGAGCTGAGATACGGAGCAATGATGAAGTTGGAGACTTGGCGAAGAGTTTCAATGATATGGCCGCCTCACTGAAAGAATATGTGAATAATCTTGCGCATGTAACAGCCGAAAAAGAACGTATAAGTGCAGAACTAGATCTTGCAACACAGATTCAGGCCGATATGCTGCCGAGAACATTTCCTCCGTTCCCAGACAGAAAGGAATTCGATATATATGCAACGATGACACCTGCAAAGGAAGTCGGAGGAGATTTCTATGATTTCTTCATGATTGATGATGATCATCTTGCACTTGTCATGGCCGATGTATCAGGGAAGGGAGTCCCGGCGGCGTTGTTCATGGTGATAGCGAAGACACTCATCAAGACACGTTCACAAATGGGAGGAACACCTTCAGAGATACTAGCTGACGTGAACAGGCAGTTATGCGAAGGCAACGAGGCGGATTTATTCGTTACGGTGTGGCTTGGAATTCTCGAAATCTCATCGGGTCATGTAATTGCATCCAATGCAGGCCATGAATACCCGGCAATACGCAAAGCAGGAGGGGAATATGAATTACTGAAGACGAAACAGAGTCCGGCAGTTGCAACTATGGACGGAATAAAGTTCAGACAGAATGAATTTGATTTGAATCCAGGCGACATAATTTATCTTTACACTGACGGAGTAGCAGAAGCAACGAACTCATCTGAAGAGCTTTACGGAACTGACAGAATGC
This sequence comes from uncultured Synergistales bacterium, assembly GCA_905235395.1. Taxonomy (GTDB): domain Bacteria; phylum Synergistota; class Synergistia; order Synergistales; family Aminobacteriaceae; genus JAFUXM01. Next base: position 9,766 of record CAJOLN010000005.1, on the reverse strand, counting down.
TTGAGGCTCTCAACGAAACAAAGAACATTTCAGCAGAAGAGATTTTAGTCTCAATGAAAAAGTCAGTAGATGATTTCACTGGTGAGGCTCCGCAGTTTGATGATATTACGATGCTTTCATTGAGGTATTTCGGGAAATGCTAAGGAAAAATCTGGCTGCACAAATCATAGCTGGATTCGTTATCGTCATTGCTATTCTGACGGTCTTTGTCTGCATAATCGGTTACCGTGAATTCACTCATGCCGCAGAAACTCAGTACGAAGACTGCGCACTGAATACAGCGAGGACTGCTGCACTTTACATCATGCCTGAATTACTCACAGGTGGTATTGCCGATAAGGAAGCACAGATGAGATTCAACATGCTTCGTTCTTCATGGGAACGTCTGGCCAACACTCAGGATGCAACGTTCATATATCTCATACGTCCCGACAAGAGCGACTACAATCACATAGAATTCTTCCTGAGCGTCATGAATGAATCTGCTCACTATGACCGTTACTCAAGCGGCTACATTCGACAGACCTCGAACGATGAATACAGACGGGCATACATTGACCTCTGCGAACATGGCCGGAAAATGGCAACGATATTCCGTGATAAGGGAGACAGTGAAACGGGGCATCATATTACGGTGATGATTCCTGTTAAAGCAAAGAATTCTGAAACCGTTGACTGGATATTATGCGTACAGCGTCAAATGGAACGATTGAACTTTTATCGTAAATCATACGTCAGGCATGTTGCATTTGCGGCAGGCATAATTGTTCTTATCGTCTTGGTTGTCTATGGTGCATATCTTGGACGTTTCCTGATTCTGCCCGTTAAGAGAATTGCGACTGAGGCACAGAGATTCGCAGATGAACACACTGAATCAGAATCGTCATTGAGCACGAAGATTAAATCCCAGAATGAAATCGGACAGCTCGCACGCGTAGTTGATTCAATGGAGCTTCAAGTTCTGAGTTACATAGACAGTATAACGCGCATAACGAAAGAGAAGGAACAGATAGAAGCCGAACTCAGCATAGCAACAGAGATTCAGGCAAGTATGCTCCCTCATGAGTTCCCGAAGAACAAAGAGTTTGAGTTATTTGCATTAATGACACCTGCAAAAGAAGTAGGCGGTGATTTTTATGACTTCTTCATGATTGATTCGAATCATCTCGCTCTTGTCATGGCCGATGTATCAGGGAAGGGAGTCCCGGCGGCGTTGTTCATGGTGATAGCGAAGACGTTAATCAAGACACGTTCACAGATGGGAGGAACACCTTCAGAGATACTAGCTGATGTGAACAGGCAGTTATGCGAAGGCAACGAGGCGGATTTATTCGTTACGGTGTGGCTTGGAATTCTCGAAATCTCATCGGGTCATGTAGTCGCATCAAATGCAGGCCATGAATACCCAGCGATACGCAAAGCAGGGGGGGAATATGAATTACTGAAGACGCAACAGAGTCCGGCAGTAGCGACAATGAAAGGGATGAAGTTCAGACAGGATGAATTTGATTTGAAACCAGGCGACATAATTTATCTCTATACTGACGGAGTAGCAGAAGCAACAAACTCATCAGAAGAGCTTTACGGGACAGACAGAATGCTTGAAGCACTCAACGGAACAAAGAACACTTCAGCAGAAGAGATTTTAATCTCAATGAAGAAGTCAGTAGATGATTTCACTGGAGAAGCACCGCAGTTTGATGATATTACGATGTTATGCCTGAGATATTTCGGAGGTGAAAAAATCTTGAAGGAACTTACGATTGAAGCAACAGTTGAAAATCTTGAGCAGGTACTTGAATTTGTTGATTCGCAGCTTGAAATTCATGATTGCCCGCCGAAGATACAAATGCAGATAGAAGTTGCGGTAGAGGAGTTATTTGTGAATATTGCTCATTACGCATATAATCCCGTAATTGGCCCGGCAACAGTTCAAGTTGAGATACAGGAAAAACCTCTTTCGGTCTCCATAACATTCATTGATAATGGAGTGCCTTATGACCCGCTTGCGAAAGCTGACCCTGATGTAACGCTGTCAGCAGAGGAACGCGATATAGGTGGACTTGGTATATACATGGTGAAAAAGAGCATGGATGATATCAGGTATGAATACAAAGACGGAAAGAATATATTAATAATACAAAAGAAATTACAATAGGAGGAAGATTATTTTGAAGAAAATTATATGCTCAATAGTTTTCATTGGGATTATGTGTTCTGTTTCATTTGCAGCTTCCGCAACACAGAAAAAAGAAGAAGTGGTGTATGCAGGAGTATTAACGTATCTGGGAACGACTGAGCAGGAATTTCAGGAAGGACTTGATGATCTGCGCAGGGCAGTAGCACCGTTAATCCCGGCGGACGAAAGTGAGTGGGCAGATGATGACAGAATGGAGGCATTCATAGGTTCACTGGTGAAGACACGAAGAATAATCAAATTTTATGATTCGCTTCTGGCTATGCAAATGGCTTTACGTTCACGCAAAATTGACGAGCTTGCAATTCCTGAAGCTGTAGGTTTATATCTCACAACGCAGAACCCGAACTATGAGATTTTATTCTCGCTCAACATGGAGCCTTCAACAATATCATTCGGATTCAAACAGGGGAACGTGGCACTTCAGAAGGAATTCAACACAGCGATCAGTGCCATGAAAAAAGACGGAACACTTTCCCGTCTCGAACGCAAATACATAACTGAAATGGAATCATCTGAACCTGAACGCGTAAAGTTTCAGGAGTTCAAAGGAGCAAAGACAATCAAAATAGCAGTAACGGGAGACTTGCCTCCGATAGACTTTATAGCGGCGGACGGAACACCAGCAGGCTACAATACGGCAGTAATGGCGGAAATAGGAAAGCGTCTGAAAAAGAATATACGTTTAATCAGCGTAGATACAGGTGGAAGGTCAGCAGCACTTTCATCAGAACGAGTTGATGTAGTCTTCTGGTATCGTAACACTGAAGGACTCAAGACCCCGTCAAAAATGAGAGGAAAGAATCTCGGCGGCATAATGAAAGATACGTTAGACGGAGTAATATTGTCAGTTCCATATTATGAATGGGATACGGATTTAATAATAGGGAGGGTAAAATAAAAAATGAAAAAATTTTTGCTGACAGTTCTTTTTCTTGTCATGCTTTCAGGGTGCTCATTCGGAGGAGAAAAGAGAGTAATACGTCTTGGTTTACTCTCAAAGTTAAACACAACAGAAGAGCAATTTTCGGAAGCCTGGAAGAAAAGATTTGCACCTAACAACGAAAATCTTGAAGTGATAGTGAAATTCTATGATTCACTGACGGCCATGCAATTGGCACTTGAGGCAGGAGATATTATGCAAATGGTACTTCCGCAGGCCGCAGCAGAATACGTTTTGAATCAGAATCGCAATTACGAGTCTGTTCTGGTTCTTAACGCTCCGAACATGGGATTAGCATTTGGTTTCAGAGAGGACAGCAAAGAGTTACGCGACAAGTTCAATGAGGCATTGAAGATAATGCGTGATAACTGGATACTTCAGACAATAGAGGGAATATACACTTCATCAGCAGGTATAGGCGGAGACCCTGAACCAGTAGTTTTTGATGATTCTCCTGGAGGAGAGGTAATCAAAGTAGCAGTGACTGGAGATTTACCGCCGATAGATTTCATTGCAGCAGACGGAACATTTGCAGGTTTCAACACGGCAGTACTTGCTGAAATTTCATCGTACCTGAAGAAGACCATTAATAAGAGCATTGAGCTTGTTGAAGTTAATACTGGAGCGAGGACATCATCATTAGTATCAGGAAGGACAGATGTAGTGTTCTGGTATGAAGTAGATACATCATCTAAAGAACAGCATGACGTTCCTGAAGGCGTAATATTATCTGAGCCATATTACATGTGGAACAAATTCGTTCACATCCGCAAAGCACCTAGAGGGGGAAGGTCAGGAAGCTGGAATTTGAAGCGCGATATACTTGGAATATATAACAGGTGGTAATATGAAAAAAATTTTATGCGTCATTTTAGTTATGCTACTTCTCTCAGGGAGTGCATATGCAGGAGAAAAAAAACAGACAGTTCCCATAAATAATGAACCAATTGAAATTGGATTTTTGACACGTCTCAGGGTGACAGAAGATGAATTTTTCAAGCTGGTATTATCATCATGGGCAACGAGAGGCTGGGCAATACTCGGAGGAGATCATTCGATTGATTCGGCGAGGTTTTATGATTCACTGACCTTAATGCAGATGGCACTCGTCAAAAACGAAATTGAAGAAATGGTGCTTCCTGATTTCGTTGCAGAATATCTCATGAAGATAAACATAGATTACGAACCTTCATGCGTATCTAACTCCGGGACTATGGCATTGTGTTTCGGATTCATGAAGAATAACCGCGAGCTTATGCATAAATGGAACCAAGCATTAACATCAATGCGCAATGACTTGACATTATCAGCACTAGCAGAAAAGTACATTAAGAATTTCCCCAAGAATAAGAATCCGTATGAATATATTTACGGAACTGACAAGAAACGCAAGAAAGAAAATGATGCGATTAAATTTGAGAGATTCAGAGACGCTCCTACAATCAGAGTTGCAGTTACGGGAGACTTGCCGCCGGTTGATTACATTGCTGAAGACGGAATGCCAGCGGGATATAATGCGGCAGTGTTAGCGGAAATCGGAAGACGTTTGAAGGTGAACATCTCCACCGTGAATGTCAGTACAGGAGCAAGGACAGCGGCGTTAGTATCAGGACGAGTAGATGCGGTATTCTGGTATGAAGTTGATAAATCCGTTAATACACAGCCTGATGTACCCGATGATGTGATTCTTTCAGTGCCATATTACGAATGGAATATGTTTTTGCATTTACGGATTGCTGATGACGAATGAAGAAGAATAAAAAAAATAATGAGGCAACTCTAAAAAGGGCTGCCTCTTTTTTTGATTCGTTACTTTCCTGTGTAGAATGCACTCTCTGTTTCATCAACTTCAATCAATATACTGCTCTGCTTTAATGCCTCTATGGCCGCGTCCATTACCTTTTTGACAGTTTCAGGCTTCTCATCAACAATAACGCATACAAGCGTATGTTCCTGATAGACTTTATCACCGTCTTTCCAGTAACCGTCAGCCTCATAGAGTGTGCATCCAGAAATGAATCTGTCTGCTATCTCCGTGAATATCTTCTTTGCCTCTGCAACAGGATATATCGGTTTGCCTGTGTCAGAAGCATTCAGCCCGATATAGAGCGTGTACTTCAGGTGCTCTTCTGTTCCGAAAAAACGTTTTGCTCTGTCATCCGCATCATTCCCTGCGTAACATGAAATGCACATACACATCACAAGAACTGCTGACAGAATCAAACATGCTAACTTCTTCATGATAAATCCAAAACCTCCTGAATAAACTAATACTACTTTGACATAATAGCATGAAAGAGCAAAAAAAATGCCCCCGAAATTTGTTCGGAAAGTACTTATCAGAGCCATTGTAGAAATTGGCTATCCACTTATGGATTTAGGGGCGTTATTTCTAGAGAGTGCTCACTGAAGCCTAACCTACTGTATAATTTCAGATAAAAACATAAGAAAGGAATTAAATTTTAACATGTCATTGAACGAAATACTCTACAAAATTTTGATTCAAGGCGGCTCATACATGACTATCTTGAAAGGTCTCAGAGCTACAGTTGAGATTTCATTATGGTCTCTGCTGTTCGGAACACTGTTAGGGGCAGTAATATGTGCACTTAGAATGTCAAAAAGCAGAATCATCAATACAATTGCTACCATATATATTGTTCTGCTCAGAGGTTCACCTGTTCTCATGCTCTTAATGCTCATGTATTACGGAGTCTTTGCGCGTTCAAGTCTTGAGGCACAGACGATAGCAGTAATAACGTTCTCAATGAATGTAGCGGCACATGTCGCTGAATTATTGCGAGCATCAATCAATGCAACGGATTACGGGCAGGTAGAGGCAGCGCGAACGTTGGGGTTCTCAGCGTGGCAGGCATTCAGGCTGGTAACATTGCCTCAGGTGATACGAATTGCAAAACCGGTTTATCAGTCTACGGTTGTGAATCTGATTCAATGGACGAGCGTTGTAGGTTATGTTTCAATCACTGATTTAACGCGCGTAATCAACAACATAGCGTCGCGTACAATGCAGCCAATGATAACAATAATCATCGGAATGTTAATTTATCTCGCACTCGCATACATCGTTCATGGAATATTCGCACTCACTGATATGCTTCAGCGTCATAAAGAGGAGACGGCGTAAATGAATCCCATTGAGGTAAAAAATCTCTGCAAATCATTCGGGAGTCTGAATGTCCTTCATGATGTGAATCTCAGTGTTGAAGAAGGAGAACATATCGCGATAATCGGCGGTTCAGGCTGCGGAAAAAGTGTGTTTCTGCGTTCGCTTGAACTGCTTGAAGTTCCTGATTCTGGTCAAATCTTCATTGACGGTGAAGAGATAACAGCAAAAAGAGCAGACGTGAATCGAATCCGCCGTAAAATGGGAATGGTCTATCAGAAATTCTATCTGTTCTCACACATGAACGTCCTCGAAAATCTCTGCATAGCTCCCATAAAACTTCTTGGAATGTCAAAATCAGATGCGGAAGCAAAAGCAATGGAATGGCTTACAAAGGTAGGATTGACATCAAAGGTTCATTCAATGCCCAGCGTCTTATCAGGAGGTCAGCAGCAGAGAATAGCGATATGCCGATCACTGATGATGAATCCGAAAGTGTTATTGTTCGATGAACCCACGAGTGCATTAGACCCTACTATGGTAGGTGAGGTGCTTGCGATGATTAGAATGTTAGCGAAACACAGTATCACAATGCTTGTCGTAACACATGAGATGAAATTTGCGCGTGAATTCGCAGATCGTGTTCTGTTCTTCGCTGACGGAGGAATATACGAACAGGGAACACCTGAGAAGATATTTGACGCTCCTGAACGTGAGAAGACGATTGCGTTCATCAACAGGCTGAAGTATTTCCACTTTGAGATTACGGAAAGGAATTTTGACTTGCTTGCTATGCACGGAGGTATTCATGATTTCGCAGATAAGTACGGAATTCAATCAAGTCTCGCATACAGGCTTCAGTTATGCAGTGAAGAACTTGTGTATGAATTATTGTCCGGCTGTTATGCTTCATCAGATTCAAACATCGACATCAACGTAAACATCTCATATTCTGAATCAGATTCATCAACTGTGATGCATTTCACGAGCACAGGGAAGCGATTCAATCCGTTTGACGAATCGTATGGAAATGAAGATATTCACATGGGAATAGATATTCTCAGGAAGATAGCGAAGAACATCAACTACAGTTTTGACGTGAAGAATAACATAGAGGTGATTCTATGATGAAACGTGTTGCAGTGTTATGCGGCGGAGACGGCCAGGAACGAGAGGTATCATTGAGGAGCGGAAAGGCAGTATGCGATGCCCTTAATGAATCAGGAATCTTTGCTGAATTCATAGATTTGCGCTCACTTGATGAGATTGACTGTGTGAAAATTTATGACGGAGTTTTTATCGCGATGCATGGAGATTGGGGAGAGGGAGGAAAACTTCAATCAAGGCTGAACGATATGAACATTCCATACACAGGTTCAGGGCCGGAAGCGAGTACTCTTGCAATGGACAAATGGCAGGCACGAAAAATTTTCAGTAATGCGGGAATACGAATGCCAAAAGGAATATTACTGCCTGATGATTTCAGTGATGTTGTCTCGAAACTCGGAAGTCATATTGTCGTGAAACCATGTTCAGGAGGAAGCACAGTAGGAATCACAATCATACATGACGCGACACCTGAGAAGCTCAATGAGGCGTATGAACTCGCTGTTGAAAGCTATAAAGGTTCGGTTATGGCAGAAGAATACATTGCAGGACGGGAATTTACCTGCGGAGTGTGGGAACAAAACGGAGAGGTACAAGCACTTCCTGTAATTGAAATAGTTCCTCATCATGGTTTTTATGACTACAGCAACAAGTACACTGCCGGAGCGACAGAATACATAGTGCCAGCAGAAGTTGAACCTGAAATTTCAGAATGCATTTCAGATTTTGCAGTCCAGGCACATAAATTGCTTGGTTGTTCAGGTTACAGCCGTTCAGATTTCAGAGTTGATTCAGAAGGCAGAGTGTACATTCTCGAAGTGAACACAGCACCAGGAATGACAGAAACGAGTTTAGTACCGAAAGCGGCGCGTGCAATAGGAGTGAGCATGTCAGAATTTGTGAGTGAGATTATGAGAATGGCCTCATGCAAATATCATAACATTCTACATAAAGATACTTAGAATCGAATTAATCTCAGCGTGTTATAATTCAATGAACAAAATTTCAGAAAAGTTCACAGCAAAAAATTTTTCATACAAAAATAGATTCACGAGGGGGTATATTCTTATATGATTAAGCTCTACGATGAAGGTATTTATCTCATCAATGGAACTGATGTAATCCCTGAAAGCCAGTCAGCCGGCAAATACAACAAAGCTGAAGCCAAGAAGGGCACGATAGCATACGGGATACTGAAGTCGCACAACACGGCGGACAACATGGATCATCTTCGCATAAAATTTGATTCAATGGCCTCACATGATATAACGTTTGTCGGAATCATTCAGACAGCAAGAGCATCAGGCATGAAGAAATTCCCGCTTCCTTATGTCATGACGAACTGCCATAATTCACTCTGCGCAGTAGGGGGAACAATCAACGATGACGATCACTATTTCGGACTGAGTGCCGCGAAGAAATACGGCGGAATTTATGTTCCTCCACATATTGCGGTCATTCATCAGTTCATGCGTGAGATGTTTGCGGGCTGCGGAAAAATGATTCTCGGTTCGGATTCGCACACAAGATACGGTGCACTTGGAACAATGGCAATCGGTGAAGGCGGCGGTGAACTGGTCAAACAGTTACTCGAAGACACATACGATGTAGCATATCCAGGAGTTGTAGCGATATATCTCAAGGGTAAACCTGCTCCTTACGTTGGGCCTCATGATATAGCAATCGCAATTGTGAAGGCAGTGTTCGAGAAGGGATATGTCAAAAATAAGGTAATGGAGTTCGTTGGGCCGGGCGTATCATCAATGACGACTGACTACAGGAACGGCGTAGACGTAATGACGACGGAGACAACATGCTTATCATCAGTATGGAGGACAGATGCAGATACGCGTGCATTCTTGGCAGAACATGGCCGTGCTCAGGACTACAAGGAACTGAACCCTGCGAACGTTACATACTATGACGGCTGTGTAGAAATTGACCTGTCGAAGATTAAGCCTATGATCGCAATGCCTTTCCACCCGTCAAACGCATACACGATTGATGAACTCTATGCGAACCTTAGAGACATTCTCGCAGACACTGAGAAGAGAGCCGCAAAGGTTGCAGGAGGACGTGCGACATTCACGATGATGGACAAGATTACGCCTGACGGTAAGCTAATGGTACAGCAGGGAGTAATCGGAGGGTGTGCAGGAGGAAATTACACGAACGTTGTCGAGGCGGCACATGCATTGAAAGGCAAGACATGCGGATTTGATGAATTCTATCTGAGTGTATATCCGTCATCACAGCCAGTATTTGTTGACCTCGACCGTAAAGGCTATCTTGCTGACCTAATGGACGCAGGCGCAATAATCAGAACTGCATTCTGTGGGCCATGTTTCGGAGCAGGCGATACACCAGCAAACAACGCATTCTCGATTAGACATAC
>CAJOLN010000004.1 GCA_905235395.1 uncultured Synergistales bacterium | reverse complement strand
GATAAGTTCATCGTGTCATCTCCTCCATAAATTAAGAGCGGGAGTGTGAGTCCCGCTATGTGTGAGAAAGTCTGTTATGCTGCCTTAGCGTCTTTAAGCTGCTGTATGAAGTCTGATAAGTATTTGTAGTTCTTCATGGTCTTATCGTCAGGGGTGATGCCTTGCTTCTTCAGGCCGCCAATGCAGCCCTCAAATTCGCCAAGTAACTTGCCGGCTTCTTCTGCGAGCTTTATTGCTTTGTCGCGCTGATGCTTTAGGCTCTCTATATCTTCCTTTAGGGCTTCAATCTGATTGCGGAAAGCCTCTGCTTGTTTCCTGAGTTTAGCTTCATATTCACGTGATGCCTTCTCGTAGCCTTCCTTCACGCCCTCAGTTTTACTTCGTCCACTTTCTCATCAAACAGCCATTTAGCGACAGCTACTATAGCCGCAGCTATTCCGCCTATTACTACTACTTCACCACCAGTTAGATTTTGGGTAAAGGGTGATGATGTTGATGGGAATATAGGGCTGCTTGTAGTTTTTATAGGACCACCAAATGTGTGGTCAACCCTTATAATGTCACCGCCTCCGCCGAATATGTCAAATAATCCCATTGTTTCACGCTCCTATGCTGCTTTTGCTAGGCCGGATTTGTCTGTGAAGTCCTTCAAGTGCGTGTAGTAGCCTGCGGTCTCTGCTTCAACGTTCCTGCCCTGTTCCTTCATGGCATTGATGCACCCTTCAAACTTGCCCAAAAGAGTGAATGCTTCCTTTGCGAGAGCTTGTGCTTTGTCGCTCTGAAGCCTCGTGCTTTCAATCTCTCCTTTGAGAGTTGCCATTTGCGTAAAGAACTCTTTAGCCTGATTTCTGAGTTTCGCTTCATACTCGCGTGATGCTTTGCTGTAACCTTCCTTCACGCCTTCCGTACGTGCCTCATCAGCCATTGAGCTGGAAATTGCCGCTACAGCAAATAATCCTCCGCCCCAAGCAAGTACATTCGCTACAGTTATTCCGCCGATAAGAGTCGTTGTTCCAATCGCTGAAGCCGCCGCCAAAGCCGAAGCACCTAACCCAGCTATAGCCGTACCAGCCGCCGCTGCACCTGCCGCTACAGCTCCTGCTCCCGCCGCAACTGCACTACCTACAGCCGCCGCTCCTGCCGTAACCGCTCCGCCAATCGCCGCTACAGTCGCCGCAGGAAGTACGAACGGTGCCGCTACTGCCGTAACTATTCCGCCAACTATCCATTTACCTAATCCCATAATAAATCCCTCCATTGTTAAAATGTAATGTGATGAAGGGATTATATCAGCAATTTAGGGGGGGGTAATACCGTATTTTTTACTGAATTACTGAATACTTTATTGTATTTATGTGTATTAATCTCTCATATATATTCTAGCCTCTAAAGGTGCTAGTTCTGAAGGGTTAATATCTCTCTCACTGCTCAATACTACTTTTCTCTTCACTAACTCTTCAGGAATCTTCACAGGCTTATCTGAGAAATTCGCAAGCGTTATCACTTCTCGCCCTTCATGTTCCCTTACGAATGCAAACACTTCTTCACTATCACTCAGAATCTCCCGATATGTTCCGATTAGAAGAACATCATTATTCTTCCTGAAGGCTAATAACTTTCTGTACCAGTTCAGCACTGAGTCCGAATCTTCTTCCTCACTCTCCGCATTTATCGCCGTGTAATTATCGTTCAATGGAAGCCATGTACGAACTCCTTCAGGTGTGAAGCCTGCGTTTGCTGATGAGTTCCATTGCATAGGCGTGCGTGCATTGTCCCTGCTGAAATACCGAATGAATTTCATCGCATCATCTTTGCTGAACCCTTCATGAAGTGCTATCTCATATTGCCCCTTCGTCTGCACATCGTTTATCTCGTCTATGTCCCTCCAGAAACGATTAGTCATTCCGAGTTCTTCTCCCTGATAGATGAATGGTGTACCTCTCAATGTCATTAGGACTGTCGCAAGAACTTTTGCAGCCTTCTTTGCGTCATAGCCTTCGGGTAAGAAATGATTCACACTTCGGGGCTGATCGTGATTCTCAAAGAATATAGGATACCAGCCATTATTTGATGTTGCATTCTGACTCGCAGTGAGCGCATGCTTTAGGTCAGTCAGTTTCCATTCACGAGGATAGCACCATATCTCTGAAGCTCCAAAGGGAAGTGTTACATGACTGAACTCGAATAGCATATCAAATACTCCGTTAGTCCCAACCCAATCGCTTAACTCTTCTGGTGATACTCCGTTCGCTTCTCCTACAGTGAATATGTCTCTGCCTTCTCTAACCTCACGCTTAAATTCCCTTAGAAAATCCAAAATGCCCGGCGTGTTTGCTGTCATTAAGTGAATGTTCACAGTTCCGTCTTTATTGTCAGGAGTTCCGTCTATAAATTCTTTGGGCTTCTTTATGTACGTTATCGCATCTATCCTGAAGCCTCCTACTCCCTTTGATAGCCAGAATTTTGCCGCGTCATATAATGCATGTCTCACATCTGGATTTTCCCAATTCAAATCGGGCTGTTCCTTCGCAAATGTGTGAAGATAATACTGCTTTCGTTCTTCATTCCATGTCCATGCACTGCCACCAAAAATTGCTCTCCAGTTCGTTGGTTCACTTCCGTCAGGCTTTGCATCTCTCCATATGTACCAGTCTGCTTTTGCGTTATCGCGGCTCTGTTTTGATTCGAGAAACCATTTGTGATGATCTGACGTGTGATTGAATACTAAATCCATTACGATTTTGATTCCTCGTTTGTCTGCTTCTCTCACTAATTCGTCAAAATCATTCATGCTTCCGAATAACGGATTTATGTCCGTATAGTCTGAGATGTCATATCCGTTATCGACCATAGGCGAAGAGTATACGGGCGTAATCCATATTGCTCCGGCATCAAGTGATTTTATGTAGTCGAGCTTCTGCGTTATGCCTTTAATGTCTCCCGTTCCTGTTCCGTCCGTATCAAGAAAACTCTTCGGGTATACCTGATACACTGGTTTCTTCTGCCACCATTTAAGCACGTTCGCTGTCTCTCCTTTCGTTTTCGGTCTCGCTATTATAAACGGCTGATCTCTCTGGTCTTCAGGCAGCATTGAATGATCAAACCATGTCGCATAAAACATTTCGCCGTTTTCCACACCGTAACCGTCCTGATTATGATCGCATGTGTCATAAGGGTCTGCGAGAATTAACACATCATCAAGAGTTGATTCTGTTCCTATGTCATCATAGCCGATGATTACGCGCCAGTGTCCTCCCCAGTAGACATTTTCAACCATAATGGGAGTGCCTTCACGCAAATTCTTCAGAACAAACTCCTTGAAATTATCATACTCATCAAAACGTGAATGTGTTAAATTGCTGTCCGTTTTCCAGCCCAGTCTGACGAAGAATGCTAACATGTCTTTTGGATTCGTTCCGATTGGGTAGGGCTGAGTCTTCATTTCACGTGAAAGTGATGCTTCATCGTAATCATGAACTCCGAAGTAATACAACACCGTCAATGCCGCTGCAGGGCCGCATGTGTTCTCTTTCGTCTGCTGGTACGTAGGGTAGTGATTCAGAATCGTGAGTGTGCCTTTTGATTTGAGCGTGAAGAAGTCAGTTGATGTATTGAAATATGCTGACGGCTTGTGATTGATGTCCTTAGGAGCTGATGATGCACCTTCTGATTGTGTATCTGTGCCTTCAGGATATGGAATCACACGCAGTGCTTCTGAATATGCCGTTGATGTGAAGACTGAAAACAGAATGAGAAATGCAAAAATTTTTTTCATGAAATGCACCTCCATAAATATTTTTCGCATACTTTATCACATTCTCCTGAAATGATATGTGTACGCTTCATAATCCCCTGATTGCTTCGGCAGAGGAAAACCTAAATCCATTAGTGCATTTGCAGGATAAACTTTGCCGTTCTCTTCCTGAATGTAAAATGCTCCCTCTGTTAAGCCCTGAAGAGTTACATAATATACAGGTGAGTTTCCATGACTCTCATGAATTAACGCATTGACGATAACATTTTCACCGTCTTCTGAGACATATTCCCATGCACATAAATTTTCAGTGTGAGGATTCGACAGACGATAATACATTCCGTTTATGATTGTGTATTCGTCTTTCTTGTAGGCTCTTATCTGTTCTCGAATTTCTGTTTTCTCATCTTCACTCAGCTTTTCGGGATTCAACTCATAACCGAATGCTCCTGTCATTGAGACTGTACCACGAGTTCTAAAAGGAGTAATGCGTCCTGTCTGGTGATTCGGACATACTGAAACATGAGCCGCTGATACTGACATCGGATAGCCGAATGATATTCCGTAATGAATATATGCCCTGTCTATTGCATCTGTGTTGTCGCTCGCCCATATCTGCGGAGTGTAATATAACATTCCAGAATCAAAACGTCCTCCTCCGCCTGAACACCCTTCGATTAATACATTCGGATAACGTTCGATTATGCGTTCAAGAACTTCATACAGGCCAAGAATGTAATCATACAGAACTTTTCCCTGATTATCCGCTGTGTGTGAGAAGACATCGGAGATAGATCTATTGTAGTCCCATTTCAGATACTCAATGCTGCCCTGATTCATTATGTTGCAGATTGAATCAAAAACGTAATCTCTCACTTCCTTGCGCGACATATCAAGCACTAACTGATCTCTTCCGCGAACTGGAGGTTTTCCGGGAATACTCAATGCCCAGTCTGAATGCTGACGATACAAGTTGCTGTTCTCACTTATCATTTCAGGTTCAATCCACAATCCGAACTTCAGACCCATTGAATTTATTTTGCGAATTAGACTGCTTAACGTTCCGCCTAACTTTTTTTCATCAGGTATCCAGTCTCCAAGTGCGCGGTCATCATGTGAACGGTTGATGAACCACCCGTCATCGAGAACAAACATATCGATGTTGAGAGATTTTGCATAACGTGCCATTGAGAGAATAGATTCGCCCGTGAAGTTGAAGTATGATGCCTCCCAACTGTTTAACAGAACAGGACGAGGTTTATTCTTCCAATAACCGCGACATATGTTGTTCCTTATGCACTTATGAAAATTATGAGAGAGGTGATTCAATCCTTCATTGCTGAAACTCATAATAACTTCAGGAGCAATGAATTCTTCTCCAGGCTCAACAGGATACGAGAACTTCTCTTCAGCTAATCCTATCTGAATTCTTGTTTGAAAGTACTGATCTAGTTCTGCCTCTGCCTTGAAACCTCCGCTGTATACAAACTGCATTCCCCAGCAGCGTCCGTGTGATTCAGTTGCAGAATGATCCGCGAGAATCACAAAGGGATTGTATTGGTGTGATGATGTTCCTCTTCTGCTGCCGATTACATGAGAGACGTGATTCATTTCCTGACGGTCAAATTGCATTTCGAGTGTGTGCCTTCCGTGAAAGGTTATGAGGTCAAAATGTCCGTGAGTGAAATCCAAACATGCAGATTGAAATTTTTCTATCGTTATCGTTTCTTGGCCTTCATTTCTGAGAATTGCACTGCGGGTTATAACATCATTTTCATACAGGACACCATAAAGAAGAGTTATGCGAATCTTTAAGCGTTCATCTTCGAGAAATATTTTCAGCGTCTGGTCATCATCACTCTCTGAGTATGAAGCAGGAAGTCCTGAGAGTGAATACTTGCCGTTCACTATCTCGTATCCTTTGAATCTCAAATCACAATCATACGTTCCATTCTCATCACGTACAATCAGCATAGGACTTCTGAAATCACCATTGCCCTGAAAAGGAAACTCCTGCGGAAGATAATCCAGCGAATATGTTCTGTCTTTGCCCGCATCGTATGGATTGCATGCAAAACCTCTGTCCGAAAACGTTAATGCCCAGTCTGTGAGGCCCTTAGTTCTCCTGCCATAATACAGGTGAAGCAGATAACCGAAGCTATCTGCCTGCATCTGATATGTCGAATTCCTTGTGTGAAGTGTGAATATTCTCGTTGTGTTATCGTATTCGACTGCCATATATTTATTTCACCGCTCCGTTTATTACTCCGTTTATTATCTGCTTCTGCGCAACAAGATAGAATATCAGCATAGGCAGTAACGCAAGAAGATATGATGCAAACGCAAGGTTGTAGTTAGTTCCAAACTGCGTCTGAAAGTTTAGCTGTGCAAGTGGAAGTGTATTCACTCCGCTTCCTGACATTATGACCAGAGGAGTCATTACGTCATTCCATGTTCCCAATGCTGTTAGTACTGCTACCGTTGCATGCATTGGCCACATTAACGGAAAGATTATCTTCCAGTATGTTGTCCACGTTGATGCACCGTCAACATGTGCAGCTTCCTCAAGTGCAATCGGAATATTCTTTAGATAGCCGGAATATAGCAATACGTTCATGGGCATGTAGAAGACAACATAGAGAACTATAACTCCGAACATATTATCGATATGAAGCTGTGCAGTCTGTTTCACGAGTGGCATCATCAAAATCGCAAATGGTACGAACATTCCGCTGACGATGTAATAATAGCTGAACCTGTAAAATTTCTTCGTGTTCATGTTGCGTGCTACTGCATAACCCATAAGTGAATGAATCACTATTGAGGCCGCCATTGTCAAAGCAGTAATGAGAAAACTGTTGAAAAGAGATCTCCAGAAGTCCGTAACTCTCATTGCCTCACGGAAATTCTCGAAGCTCCATGATTTTGGGAATGACAAGAGTCCGATTACATCATTCGTCATTTCACTTGGCTGTTTGAATGCTATGATGATTGTCATGTACAGCGGGAATAAAACCGTAAACAGTCCGAGCAAAAGTAGAATTGTTACCGGCCAGTTGAATTTTTCTTTGACTGAAATATTTTCCATTATAGCTGTTCCTCCTTCTTATTCAGGAATCTCAACTGAAGCACAGATATTATCACTATCACGATGAAAAAGATAACTGCATTTGCACTTTGGAAACCAAATTGTCCTCCGTTCATTCCGTTGTTGTATATCAGGAATGAAATTGATTCTGTGCTCTGTGCTGGGCCTCCTTTGGTTAATGCCATGATCTGGTCAAACACCATAAGATTATTCTTCATGCAGAGTACCATGTTGATTGTGAAGAACGGCATAATCAACGGGAACGTAATATGACGGAACAATTTCCAGCCTGTTGCACCGTCAAGCGCTGCTGCCTCATACACTTCTTCGGGGACTGTCTGAAGTCCTGATATGTATATGAGAGTGTTCATTGCGATTGACTGCCATGCACATACAATTACGATTGCGAGCCATGCCCACGTTTTGCTTGCGAGCATACTTGCCGCGTGAGTGAGTGCAGGAAGAATGTACGTGAATACGTAGCTGAAGATGTAACCTACAACCAGTGCACCAAGTATATTCGGTATGAAATACATTCCTCGAAGAAAACTCTTGAATTTAATCTTGCTGTTCAATGCCAGTGCCATTATGAGACTGAGAATGTTAATCAGTATCGTAGCAACTAATGCGAGCTTGAATGTGAACCAGTAAGAATTGCCTACACGTGTATCTGTGAAGAGGTCAATGTAATTCCTCAAACCTACCCAGTCATATTTACCGTAGCCTCTGAAGTTTGTGAAGCTGTATATAAATCCCCTGATGAGCGGTATAGTGTTGAATGCGAAGAACAATAACAAAATCGGTATCGCTATCATCATGAAGGTTTTGCTTCGTTCATTCTGACTTTTCATTAATACTTCCTCCTTATCTTGATGCGTTGTATTTCTGGAGCTTGCTTATTATGTCCCTGTTGTAACGTACCCAGTCTGAATCAAATCTTGTGAGGAATTCATTAATGTCTCCGTGAATCAGGTACGTCTGAATCTGTGCATGAACTGCCATTTCTGACGGGTAATGATGATCCTGATAGTCTGCCATTTTTCCGGCATCAATATACTTTCTCATTCCATTTAACATTGGTGTCAGCTTGAATGTTCCTGTCTGGCATGGCACTGAATTCTGATCGTCAACGTATAATTGAACGTTCTCAGGGTCAAGAAGGAAATCAAGAACGACATATGCGGCTTCCTTATGAGGTGAGGCTTCCATTACGCAGAACATAATATCCACTCCTGAATTCAAAGTTTGTCCGTTCGGGTCATCACTGCCGGGCATAACGAATGAATCAATATTGAGATTTGGATTAACGGAAAGGATTTGAGGTATCGCGTAATTCCCTATAACGAACATTGCAGACTCTCCGCGTGCAAAAGCTGTGCATGCATCATTGTAACTGTAAGCGAACGGGCCTTCTTCTGCGTATTTCAGCATTGCATAAATTTTTTCAGCTGTCTCTCTGTATTCCTTCGTGAATGTCGTCTTTCCTAAGTTCACCTGCTGGCATACATCCGCTGGTGCAAGGTCAACAGCAAGTGCGTTCCATGGGGCTAAAGTTGTCCATGTGTCTTTGAATCCGAAGTACATCGGCAAAATTCCTGCGGCTTGAATCGTGTCGCAAAGTTTCATGAAGTCAGACCATGTTTCAGGAATTGTCCAGCCGTGAGCGTCAAAGATGTCCTTGTTGTAAAGTATACCTGCTGCATTGGCCATGTATGGAACTCCGAATATACCCGGTGTTGGAACGAATTCAAGACCTTCAAGAATATCAATGTATGCCTTCTTGATTTTGCTCAGTCCCTTATAGTTTGATACGTCTGCGAGGAGTTCTGCGTCCTGAAAGTTTGAATAATCAATGTCTCCGCCGATTCCAATTATATCTGGATAATTCTCACGAATAAATCTCGTCTTTAAAATCGTAATCGGTTCATTTGGTGATGAAATCGTAAGGTGAATATCTGTGTGAGTCGCATTGAATTTTTTTGCGAGTGCATCAAATGTTCTAAAGGCTTCCATTTTATACTGCACGAGTTCAATTTCAATGGGTGCGGCGAATGACGGAACAGAAAATGCCAATACGCACAACAAAAGCAAAAGTTTCTTTGTCATGTCATGTCCTCCGAATTAATGCACTATCGCCTGTTCTGTCTCCTTGTCGAAGACGTGAATCTTTTCCATATCGAACGCTAAACTCACTGTATCTCCAACTGCTGCTCTGCTCGTCTGGTCAACCTTTGCGGACATTGATGAACCTGCAAAATCAAAGTATAACTGTACCTCTGAGCCAAGAAGCTCAAACACCGTAACCTTCGTCTCAAATGGAGAAGTCAGTTTGTGAAGGCTCTCTGCTTTTGCATCGTGAACGTTCTCAGGTCGAATTCCCATGATAACGGTCTTATCTACATAACCTTCATCACGCAGAACCGCAGCTTTGTCCGGCATAAGCTCAAATTTTATTCCGCCTGCACCGAGTGTTTCACCGTCAAAGACAGCTTTGATGAAATTCATTTGAGGTGAACCGATGAAACCTGCCGTGAATAAATTATTCGGCTTGTTGTAGAGATTAGTCGGTGAATCAACTTGCTGAATTATTCCGTCCTTCATCACAACGATTCGTGTTCCGAGTGTCATTGCTTCCGTCTGGTCATGTGTAACGTAGATTATCGTTGCACCAAGCCGATTATGTAACTTCGCAATCTCTGCACGCATTTGCACACGTAATTTCGCATCGAGATTCGATAACGGCTCGTCCATGAGGAAGACCTGAGGATTACGGACAATGGCACGTCCCATTGCGACACGCTGACGCTGACCACCTGACAACTGCGAGGGCTTTCTGTCGAGAACCTTTTCGAGTTCAAGAATTCTTGCCGCTTCACGTACTGCTTTGTCGATTTCGTCTTTTGGTACGTTCTTGAGCTTCAGTGCAAAGGCCATGTTGTCATAAATCGTCATGTGAGGATAGAGCGCGTAGTTCTGGAAGACCATCGCAATATCTCTGTCTTTCGATTCAATGTCATTCACTACTCGGTCGCCTATCTTGAGTGTTCCTGATGATATGTCCTCAAGTCCAGCTATCATTCGGAGTGTCGTTGATTTTCCGCATCCTGAAGGCCCGACAAAGATGATGAATTCCTTGTCCGCGATCTCAAGATTGAAATCTTTGACCGCCTCATAACCATTGGGATATTTCTTCCAGATATGTTCAAGTGAAAGTCCTGCCATGAAAACAGCTCCCTTATTATATATTTTTGTGTTGTGGAATAAATTGAATGTCGATGATGAAATTATAATATGCCTTTATTCTGTGTTTAATAGCATAATTAAAGCGATTTTTTACACTCATGATGTTAAAATTATCTGAATTATTCATATAAAATATCATGAAGATAAATTTACGAGGTGAATTCTCGTGCACAAATTAAAATTTTCAGTCTTCCATAATCAGAGCTTCGTTGATTTAGGCATGTATCAGTTCGGATTAGAAGCATGCGAGGCGGGGCATTCATTCGGGCCGGCAAAACGAAATCATTATCTGTTTCATTACGTTATATCAGGAAAAGGCACTCTCTCATCTGAAAATTCAAAAGGTGAATATGATACCTGGAACATTCACAGCGGAGAAGGCTTTTTCATTTTCCCTGAACAGATTAACATTTACGTTGCTGATATGATTCAGCCTTGGGAATATACATGGATTGAATTTGACGGTCTTAGAGTTAAACAGGCAATTGAAGTTGCAGGTTTCTCACGTGATATGCCAATATACAGAGCTAAGTCTAAAGAGCTTCGCGAAAAAATGAAAGATGAAATGCTCTTCATAGTCGAGAATAATAATGCCTCAGCTTTTCAGTTAATCGGTCATCTCTATTTGTTCATGGATTATCTTACACATTCGGCTGAAAACGCAAAGTTCATAATGAGCAGCAGACTTCGTGATTTCTACATCAGAGAGGCAATCACTTACATTGAAAATAATTTTCAGAAAGAAATTTCAATTGAAGATATTGCAGATACACTCAGACTGAACAGAAGCTATTTCGGGAAAATATTCAAAGAGGCAACGGGAAAATCTCCGCAGGGTTTTCTGATAAGTTACCGAATGATCAAAGCCGCAGAATTATTGACACTCACAAAGCTGACTGTAGGTGAAATAGGAGCTTCTGTAGGTTATCCGAATCAAATGCACTTTTCACGAGCTTTCAAAACCATTTACGGAATCCCTCCAAAAGAATGGCGAAACAAGAATCATGTAGTCAGTCAATAAAAATGCCCTGCGCATAACAGACGCAGAGCAAAAATCCCAATTTAATTTTTCAATCGTCCGCTTATCTTCTCAAACTCAATCCGCATCGCATCACTCTCAAATATTTTCAGCTCCGGCATTTTGAGTTCATTTACTGCGTCAAACAGACTCAATCCCGAATGAATTAATCCTCTAAGCTCTCCTGAACTTCTAACTGTCCTGTATGTATTCTCTGCTAAATCTCGATTCAGTTTCAGGCTTCTTATACTCTCCATTGTTCCCTCTCTCTGTGAATCCAGAAGTGCAATGTAGAGATTCGCAACTCTGATTGTCATTCCGTTACTCTCCGCGTTAGTCTCAAATGATAATCGCTGTGTTTCTGTATACGTGTCCATTCTGCTTTTTCTCAGCGCGTCATATCTGAGTGTTTCCGCCTCACGGATTATCTCATTCAGTCTGGGCTTATATGTTTCGTCTATCTTTTTTACAAGTTCTTCCTGCGTGTGAATCAATAAGTCATTCAGAACAAGATACATTCCCGTGTACCTTCGCGTTATCTCTATGCTGTTTGTGTCATTCTGTGAAAGCTCCTCAAGTTTCGCAACTATACTCTTCACATTCGAGAATATTATCGTGTTCTGCATGAGGTCATCACCAGTTGCGGAATTCATTAGTATCTCTATCTGCGATTCATCAAGTTCAAGCCCTATCTTGCGGAGTGCATTCGTGAGTTTCAGGTTCACTTCTTTCAATGCAGTTTCATTATGCCTGATTGATTCCTCAAGCTCAGATATTTGTTTGTCCGCTTTATCCTTCGTCAGTTTCCAGAACATTAACATTGAGCTTTTCTCTGGTGCAGTGATTCGCTTGTTACGCAATTCATAAAGTTCTATTCTCTGAGTTCGGATTCGTTCTCGAAGTTCATTTGACTGTTTACGTACATCTCCTGCCTCTCCGTTCGTCAGCATTGATATCACACGGTCTAAGAGTTCGTTTATCTTCCTTGCATTCGTACTCTTGTCCTCTCCAAAAAACGCGTAGTTCGGAAGTGTATCCTGCTTGTCTCGAAGCGTGAGTGTATCACCTAATGTATTTGTCAGAGCGTTCCATTCTGAGGCGATATGCGGAGGAAGTATATCAGGTGAAATTTCAACAGCTTCAGGTTCATCTGATGTGAACCAACTAACTACCCATTCACAAAATGAATCCCATGCAATCGAGAAATAATCTGTCCATGATGATTCAGAATCCTCAGCATAAGACACACTGCATAACATACAAACCATAATTAACCCTGCAATTAATTTTTTACGCATTATAATCACCCCTCCTATTGTAATTCCTGCTGCTGTGATGAATATATTTCGCCGTAAATCTCACTCGTCTTTAATAATTCTTCATGTCTTCCGATTGCTTTCACCTCTCCTCCTTCCATTACTATTATTCTGTCGGCTTCCTTCACTGAGAGTATACGCTGTGCAATGATTATCTTCGTTACGTCAGGCATATAATCTTTCAGTGAGGCACGTATCTTCGCGTCAGTGTGAGTATCAACAGCACTCAATGCATCATCGAGAATCAATACTTTTGGTTTCTTCAATAATGCACGCGCTATGCATAACCTTTGCTTCTGACCTCCTGATAAATTTGTTCCGTTCTGCTCAATGTGAGTTTCAAGTTTATTCGGCAGTCTCTCTATGAATTCATTTGAACATGATACTCTGCATACTTCTAAAATCTTTTCCTCAGAGGCGAATTTATTTCCCCATTTCAAATTTTCAAGAATAGTCCCAGAAAATATTTCGTTTTTCTGCAATACAACTGCTACGTTATTCCTCAGTGATTCAAGTTCATATTCTCTTACGTCATGGCCTCCTAATATAACACTTCCCTCTGTCGTATCATATAGTCGTGGGATTAACTGCACAAGCGTAGTCTTTGATGAACCTGTTCCTCCGATTATTCCAATTGTCTCGCCCGATTTGATTTCTATGTTTATGTTACTCAATGCGTATGGAGTTCTTGTGTTATCTCCGTATCTGAAACATACACCTCTGAAGATTATTCCTCCGTCCTGAACTTCCTTTATTCCGTTCTCAGGACTCGTTAGTGTTGGTTGAGCTTCTAAGACTTCAACGATTCGTACTGCTGATTCACGAGCAAGAGTGATCATCACCATAACCATTGAGAGACGCATGAGACTTCCGAGAATTTGAGTGCCGTATGTTATGAGTGAACTTATCTGTCCGATATTCAAATCTAATCCTCGTGACGTGATTACTTTATATGTTCCATAATACAAAATGAATATCATCACTATGTATGTACAGAATTGCATTAACGGATTATTAAGCGCAAGTATTCTCTCTGCTCTCGTGAAACTCCTGCGAAGTGATTCATTGCTCACTGAAAATTTTTCTTTCTCATAATCCTCTCGAACAAATGATTTCACTACTCTCATTCCGTATACATTCTCCTGAACTGATTCATTAAATTCATCATACTGCCTGAATATCCTTCTGAATGTCGGCATTGCCCACCTCGCAACTGCATACAATCCAAATCCCAAGAACGGAGCTGCAAACAAAAACACTAAAGCTATTCTTCCTCCCATTATGAAGGCCATGATGAACGAGAATATCAACATTAAAGGCCCTCGTATTGCTGTTCGTATTATCATCATGTAGGCTTGCTCAACATTGCTTACGTCAGTTGTGATTCGTGTGATTAATGACGCAGTTGAAAATTTATCTATGTCTGCAAACGAAAATTTCTGTATTGCCCTGAACATATCACTCCGTAAATTTTTTGCGAAGCCGCATGATGCAGTTGAACATGAATTGCCCGCTATTATTCCGAACCTCAATGACATCAATGCTATGATGATTAACATTGCACCGTCAAAGACCAATTGATTTATCGTACAGTCATTGCGGATTTGATTTACGAGCCTTGCAGTTATGAAAGGGATTATGCATTCCATGACGACCTCAAGAGATACATAAAAAGGTGCTTCAAGTGAAGGACGTTTATATTCACAGACACACGATAATAATTTTCTGTACATCAAATAAAATTTCTCCTGTTTGATTTTGAGCGTATTATAAAATAAATTTTCAGCACAAAATTTTTCACAGGGTTGTGATTTTCGTGAGAGTAACTATTTTAACAAATGGGCCAGGCGAATTATGGGGCTGGGTTCGTCCTGTTGCATCTGAATTGCGTAAAAGGGGACATTCTATTTCATTATGGTTGTTACCGTGTCCGTTCTCATCAGGGCATGAGAGGGAAGCGGCATCGTTATTGGGAGTCGATAAACTCGAAGGGCCTTCAGGAACATCAAGAACATGGAATGAAATAACACATGAGAAGACAGACAGAATTATTCAACTGGGAGGAGATATACAATTTGGGTTAAGAATGTCGAAGAGTTCAAATGCTCCGCTGACATGTTACACATATGGGCCTCGAAAACAGATTAAAGATGTGAATATGCTAACTGCATACCGTAAGCAGGCAAAAGGATTTGATAATGTGATTCCAATCGGAGATCTCGTGAAAGACGCGTTAGAAATGGATATGACACCTTCAGCATTATCTCAATGGAAATGGCCGCATAAAGAAAATTCACCGAGAATATTATTTTTGCCAGGCTCAAGACCAGCAATTAGACACGCAGCATTAGAATGGCTTGTTGATGTGAAAGCGAACATACTTGCGAAAATTCCAGAGGCAAGAATCCGTACTCTCTTTTCACAGTTCATGCCAGAATCAGAATTCGTTCAATGGAAGAAGGCAGGGCTTGAACCATTCCGAACAGGTGCAGGTGTTGCAATGAGAGAAGCTGATTACGCACTTACTCAGCCGGGCACAAATAACTTTGAACTTATGCACTGCGGACTTCCTGCATTGGTTGTAGCTCCCGAAAAATTTCTGAAGTATATTCCTGTTGCAGGCATTCTCGGTTTCATGGCCTCACTTCCCATTATTGGATTGCGCTTACGGAGATACGGAGCAATGAGAATACTTAAACGCTGGGGATATATTTCACTTCCGAACAGGATAGCCCCTCATAAGATCATGAACGAAATGTACGGTGATGTTACTCCCGAAGATGCCGCCGAAGAAATTTGCGAGGAACTCATGAAGCCCGAATCACTCAGAAAGACACGCGAAGAATATTTGAATCTCTCTGGTGAATCAGGAGCTGCATCAAGATTATGCGACATAGCCGCGTCCGAATGAATATGAATAATAAAACACCAATACAATTTTTGCTTTCGTATACGCGCCCTCATTACGTGAAAATTCTTCTCGCAATATTCTTCATGCTTGCCTCGTCAGGTTTGAATGTCCTGCCTCCGTATTTGTTCAAGTCAATCGTTGATGATGTTCTAATCTCAAAGAATGTCTTCATGCTCAACATCATATGTGTATCAGTGTTTCTCATTTTCGGGTTGAAGGCAATAACTACATACTGGCAGAAGTATCTGATGAATCAGGCAGGGCAGTCTGTAGTTATGGATATTAGAACAGATTTATATGACCATATGCAGAGAATGAGTCTCAGAAAAATTTATGCCTCAAGAATCGGAGAACTCATGAGCAGAATAACGGGAGATGTTGCGACATTGCAGAACATAGTTACAGGAACAATTGTAGATTTGCTGTTCAACCTCGTAACGTTCATAGGAATGTTCGCGTTTATTTTATATATCAACTGGAAGCTCACGTGTCTGATCATACTAGTGCTACCCATAGTAGCAGGTCTCTTATCACTCGCAGCAAAAAAACTGCGTAAGGCTGCACATAATGTTCAGGAACATCTTGCGGACATCACAGCAACAGCACAGGAAGCATTTTCGGCAATAAGAGTTGTGCGTTCATTTGCAACGGAGGATTCAGAGCTTGAGAGATTCAAAAAGGCTAATCGTGAAAATTATAATGCGTTACTGAATGCAGTATCAGTTCAGGGAATATCATCAGGAGTTATTGAGGCGTTTCTTATACTCGCACTTTGTATTATATTCTGGTTCGGTGGTCAGAGCGTCATCAATGGAAGTCTGACACCCGGAGAATTAATTTCATTCACGGGATATATCGCATTCATGGTACAGCCGATAAGAAGCGTCATGAATCAAATGAGCATATTGCAGACAGGAATCGCGTCAATAGAACGCATATTCGACATGCTGAAGTCACCTGTTGAGGAGAGAACATTGACTGATGAGGGAATAAAGCCCGGCAGACTTACAGGTGCAGTTACGTTTGAGGATGTATCATTCAGCTATGAAGAAGGTCAAACGATATTGAAAGATATAAACCTGAACGTGAAAGCAGGAGAACGAATAGCAATTGTAGGCCCTACAGGTTCAGGCAAGTCTACGCTCGTTGATTTGATTCCGAGATTTTATGACCCTGATAACGGACGCATATTGATTGACGGCCATGATATACGTGAACTTTCACTGAGAGAACTGCGCCGTCAGATTGGAATTGTCCCGCAGGAATGTATATTGATGAAGGGAACTATAGCTTTCAATATTGCATATGGTCTTGAAGACGCAGACATAGAAAAAATTATTGAGGCTTCAGAGATTGCGGACATAAGAACGTTCATTGAATCATTGCCGGATAAATATGATTCAGAAGTCGGTGAAAGAGGCGTAACTTTATCAGGAGGTCAAAGACAGAGAATAGCAATTGCACGAGCGGTGATACGTGACCCAAGAATACTTATACTTGATGAAGCAACAAGCTCACTTGATATAGCAGTAGAACATCAGGTGCAGAAGGCAATCAATCAGGCCATGAAAGGGCGAACATCATTTATCATTGCGCACAGGCTGACAACGATTCGCGAGGCAGACCGAATACTTGTGCTTGAAGACGGAAGGTTCACGCAGTCAGGGAGTCATGAAGAGCTGATGAAGGCAGGAGGACTTTACGCAGACTTATACAAAATGCAGTTTGGAGAATAGGAGAGTGTGAAAGATTTCGGGATTATTGAAGGTGTATATGAATCACATTAACGGAGAAAAATATAATTTCCTAATGGACATAATATTTACGCCGTTATCATGGGTAAGCAAAGCAGCAATATCTGTTATGGATTTCATGCGTGTACATGGCCTCATGAGAACAGAAGAATCTCCGTTACTGTTAATCAGCGTTGGGAATCTCACTTACGGAGGAACAAATAAGACACCATTTGTTGAAATGCTTGCGGAATATGCAAGTTCAAAGGGAGTGAAGACAGGAATTGTAACGCGAGGATACACAGGCCGAAGCAAAGACGTAAAGATAATACGAAACGGAGAAGGTAAACGCGATGACGCAGGAGATGAACCGTTATTATTATCGCGTAAACTTCCGGACATACCAGTTGCGATTGCCAGACACAGAATTGAAGGTGTGAATGCGCTTAAAGATTGCGGAATTGAACTCGTGATTGCTGATGATGCTTTTCAACATAGAAGACTTGCACGTGATTGCGATATTGTGCTTATAGATTCAATGTGTCCTTTCGGCTCAGGAAAATTAACTCCTGCTGGTGTTATGCGTGAAAGTGTTTCTGCGTTATCGAGGGCAGATATAGTTGTGCTGACGAAGGCGGATATGATTGCGCGTGATGAGCTTGAAGCATTGCGTGAACGTGTGCGTGAATATGTCCCTGATAATAAAATATTTACGTCAGTATTGAGACATGACGATTGGCTGAAGTTCGGAATGAATGAGAATCCCAAAGCAGGAATGAAAGTTTTTGCATTCTCAGCAATAGGAAGCCCTGAAAGTTTCAGACGTTCGATAAGAGATTACGGATTAATTCTGTCAGGAGAGAAGCATTATCGTGATCATCACAGATACACGATAAGAGAGCTTGAAGGTTTATGTGCACTTGCGAAAAATAATAATGCAGACGCGATGATATGTACGGAAAAAGATTTATATAATCTTCCAGAACAATTCAAATGGAATATGAATATGCCTCTTATAGTTCCAGGAGTACGCACTGTACTTAATGAGCCTGAAAGATTTTTCTCTTCACTCACTGAATGCATGAAGCCCGAAATCATAATAGCCTCGAATGGTTACGGCGAAGATGCAATCGGAGTAATGCTTGCGAAAAAACTAAAACGCAAACTTTCAGAATCAAATATATCTGCGTTTCCGTTAGTCGGGAAGGGAGAAGCATATTCGCAGGCAGGATTTGAAATTAAATCTGCACCGTCAATAACACCTTCAGGGGGAGTTGTGAAGTACAGCCTTCGTGATTTGCTCGGAGACATGAGAGCAGGATTATTGAAACATGTGAGTGCGCAGTTGCGTGACTGGAAGAAGGTTGCAGGACGAATACGAACACCTATATGCGTTGGTGATGTATATTTGCTCCTTCATACGCTATGGGGTTCAGGAACACGTCCTATGTTCTGTGCTACTGCAAAGACTGTTTACCTGTCAGGACATTGGTGGATTGAACGTGCAATCATAAATCGGTTCACACTGCGTACATGGACACGCGATGAGGAAAGTGCAAAGCAGTTAGGGAAACGAGCAGTGTATTCAGGGAGTCCGATAATGGATTTGCTGTACGAAGATGAAATTCACGAACACGTGAAGGGAAATGTAATTTTGTTATTGCCTGGAAGCCGCAAAAGAGCATGTGAAGATGTGAAATTGATTCTTGATGCCGTGAAGATAATTGCAAAACGCGAATCACAATTCAGAATGGTACTTGCACCTACATTGCCGATTGATGAGTTTTATGATTCATGCAGGGCTTTGGGCTGGAATGTCATTGATGATGAACTTGTGAATGATGATATTCATATTGAGCTTACGAGCGAACCTATTGCACTAGCAGTTGACGGAGTGAAAATACTTCTTGGTCTCGGAGGAACGGCGAATCAATTATGCGCAGGTTTAGGAATTCCTGTTGTATCGATTGATGAGAAAGGTAAACGCGTACAGAAAAAATTGCTCGGTGATTCAGAGATTCTTGTTCGTGCAGACGCAAATATACTCGCAGATACAGTAATGCATGTACTGAATGATGAATCGCTTTATGAATCAATGAGCATGGCCGGAATTCAGCGAATGGGTAAGCCTGGTGCACTTGATGATATTGTTGAATATGTGTGTGAGAATTCTGGCTGGTCAATACGCGAACACATATACATAATGCTGAAGGGGTAATTAGTTCCCCAACAGCAAATTTATTCCTGCACTCCTGAGCATTTTCCCCAGACAGCACAAAGGCAAACCTACGACATTGAAATAATCACCTTCAATGCGTTCAACAAGAAGTGAACCGTAACCTTGAACTGCATATGCACCTGCTTTATCATCGCATTCACCAGTAGAAACATAAGCACGGATTTCAGAATCAGACAGCTCACGAAATTTTACACGCGTATGTTCATCATGTGACAAAATATTTTTATTCATGCATATGCTTAACCCTGTTATGACCTCGTGCCATTTCCCTTGAAGTCTTTTAAGCATATTGAAAGCGTCAGTTCTGTCTTTAGGTTTTCCGAGAATCAATTCATCAATCACAACGATAGTATCAGCGGCAATGACAAGCGAATCAGGAAACTTTTCGGCTCCTGATTCTGCTTTCAGACGAGATAATCTAGTGCAAAGTTCAGAGGGTGATTCATTTTTAAGAACATGTTCATCAACATCTGGTTTGCAGACTTCAAATGTAATTCCCAGAGATCGAAGCAATTCAAATCTTCTGGGACTTCCTGAAGCGAGAATGATTTTCATAACGACAGAACGATAGCAGTAACACCGACAATGAAGCAATAGATACTGAAATATCCCCACTTGCCTGCAAGAATAATTTTGCGTGCGAGAGTTAATGCCGCAAAACCGAAAACGAATGCCGCAATCACTGCCCACAATGCTCCTTCAGGTAATAAGATTGCCTCTCCTGACCTGAATATCTTCAAAGCCTCAAGCAAAGACGCACCAAGCACAGCAGGAACAGAAATCAAAAAAGAAAATCTAAATGCCTCACTCACACTCAATCCCATGAGCAAGCCTGCCATGATCGTCATTCCAGAACGTGATACGCCGGGCAATACCGCGATACCCTGAGCTATTCCTACAACGACAGCAACTTTCAAGATTGATGAATTTCTTCTGCCGCGAGAAATTAACGGAACTATTAGCATTATTAGTGCCGTGAAAATTAATCCGCAGCCTACATATAAAGGAGAACCCGATAATTCATCAACAAGTTTTCTCAATGGAAGTCCTGCCACAGTCATCACAGTCGCGACTATGATTGCCCAGCCGTAAAACCAGCCCGATAATTTCCGATTGCTGAACCAACCGCCGAACCATTCAACGATAATGCGAATGACATCATGCCAGAAGAAAATCAGAATCACGAGTACTGTAGGAACATGAAGAAGCAAATCAAACGCTAC
Organism: uncultured Synergistales bacterium; assembly: GCA_905235395.1. Lineage (GTDB taxonomy): Bacteria > Synergistota > Synergistia > Synergistales > Aminobacteriaceae > JAFUXM01. The sequence continues at coordinate 21,175 of CAJOLN010000004.1, read as the reverse complement.
GAGATTTTCATTTCCGAAGCCGAAGAAGTATTGAAGCAATGCAAGATGTCCTGAACTGCTTACAGGAAGAAACTCGCATAACCCTTGAACGATACCTAAAATGATTGTGTGAATCATATTAACGCCTCCCTAAAAGAAATCTTTCTCGAAGAATGATGATTCTTCAAATCCAGAATATTTTACAGATATAACAGGCAGAACAACAGCAAATGATGAGTTTCTTTTTCTCAATACATCTCTCACTCGTGCCTTTATCGTTTTCTTCAATGCGTCAATGTTCGCTCGTTTCCCCGCTAATTCCTGTATCGCTCTTTCTGATGCCGCATATAATTCATTGAACACCTGCTTGCTGTCGTCAGAGATGAATACTCCCTGCGTCTCAATGACTACAGGAGAAATGAGGTTGCCTTTGTCATCAACTGCTGCTGCAACAACAAGAACTCCGTCTTCTGCTATTTCACGTCTCTCTTTCATCACTTCACTCTTTATGCTTCCTGCCGCATTGCCGTCAATGATTACTGCTCCTGATTGAACATGTCCGTTTTTGTGAGGCGGTGCATTCCTTGTGAACGTTAATATCTCTCCGTTAATCATCAGGAATATATTTCGCTGTGGGATTCCAACTTCCTGCGCTAACTGTGAATGCCTCACCATATGTTTATATTCCCCGTGAACTGGCACAAAGTACTGCGGCTTTGTGATGTTCATGATTATCTTTAACTCTTCTGATGACGCATGCCCTGATACGTGAATCTGTCTTTCCTTTTCATACACTACTTCGCAGCCTTGAGCAAACAGACGATTGATTGTATTGTTCACGAGCTTTTCATTTCCGGGAATGACAGACGCAAGAAGAAACACTACATCATGTTCACCAACATCGATTGCTTTATTCTCTCCTTTGCTCATCGTTACAAGACCTGAAAACGGTTCACCCTGACTTCCTGTAGTAACAATCACAAGCTGATTATCTGAATACTTCCAGCTCTCTTCAATTTGAATTATCATTTTGGAATCAATTTTCAAATATCCTGTCTCACGTGCAAGTTCAACATTTCGTATCATGCTTCGTCCTAGAAATGCTATCTTCCTGTTGAAGCGTGCAGATACATCAGCAACCTGTTGAATTCTGTGAACGTTGCTCGCGAATGATGAGATGATTATTCTCTTGTTTCTGTATGTCCTGTAGAGATTATCGAGAGTCCCTGAAATGATTCTTTCTGATGGCGTGAAACCTTTTCGTTCTGCGTTCGTTGAATCTGAACATAAAAGCATAACACCTTTATCGCCTTCTTCAGCAAACGCTCCGTAATCTGTAACTCGTCCGTCTATTGGTGTGCTGTCCAGTTTGAAATCTCCGGTGTGAATGATTTTTCCAAGAGGCGTATCAATTGAGAGAGCCACTCCGTCAGGTATTGAATGAGCTACAGCAATAAATCTAATTGTGAATGAGCCTATCTTGATTACATCACCTGCTTTTATCTCAAACGTTTTCGGTTTGAAGCCGGGCAAGTCATCTTGAAGTTTATTTTTGATGAGGCCAAGAGTTAATTGCGTTCCATAAATGGGAACATCGAGATGTGAAAGTACATACGGAAGTCCTCCTGTATGGTCTTCATGGCCATGTGTGATAATGATTGCGAGAATTCTTTCACGGTTATTCTCAAGATATGTTATGTCAGGCACAATGTAATCTATGCCGGGTAATTCACTGTCCGGAAATTTCAATCCGCTGTCGATAACAATCATTTCATCATTGTATTCGAGGACGTACATATTCTTTCCTATTTCGCCGAGTCCACCAAGTGGAATGAAGTTAAGGTGTTCTTGTAAATCTGTCTGTGAAAATTTTTTCCGTCTGAATGCCAAAATTTTGCCTCCCTTTTTGAAATTTTTAAAAAAATATTTATATATAAACCCGTCAATATGGGTTGAAATTCAAAATTCAATGAAATTCATTATATATTATATTTTCGGGAGGACAGTTCAGAAATCAAAACAGCAATTCACTATGAGTTTTTCTGCCTGGCGTGAACACTTTCACATCAACTTTTGCAGAATGTCCTGCTTCATCTGCGGCACTTATTACATGTTCACCGTCAGGAACATCATGAAAGAATGTGCTGTTACCTTCAGACGAACCGATATATACTCCGTCGAGATACCACCATAAACGTCCTTTTGCACCTTCTGCCTTCATTGGAATTTTTCTTTCAGTGTCGAGTGGTGCAGCGAAGTATGATGCTCCCGGTATTGGAGATATGATACTTAAACCTGAACTTTTTTTATTGATATCGATTCGTTCATTATTATTTTTGAGGCTCTCACTGAATCCCGCAGGCATATTCACGACTGACTGACCTGCTTTTATCACGTGCATGTTACACGGAAAAGTTTTAGTTACGCCATTGATTGCCCATTCATATTTTAATGACGGACATAACGCAGTCGGAGGTTTTCCTGAAAGTGCACATACTTTCGTGAGAGTGAGACCATTTGGTTTATCGTACCATTCTGATTTAGGCGACACGGAACGCAGAATTTTCACTGCAACAGGAGCAGATGCCCTCGCACCGACAAGACCAGGCCAAGATTCTCCTTCAGGGTTTCCTGCCCACACTACAACCGTGTAATCAGGAGTCCAAGCGGCAGCCCACGCGTCACGAAGACCATATGATGTTCCCGTCTTCAATGCAACACGCCATTTCGCACCGAGTGTATTACGTGCAAGCATTGAAAGTTCTCCTCTGTGAATCAGAATGTCCGATATGAGCCAGCAGCCTTCAGCACTCGCTAACCTTCCGTCAATAACAGGAGCTTCCTGCAACAATCGTAAAGGTCTGTGAATTCCAAATGAGGCAATCACAGTGTATGCTTCGAGTTCCTCAAGAAGAGTTACATCACAGCCTCCGAGAATCAAACTGTCACCGTAATATTTTGATGACTGATTCAAATGACGAAGCCCTGCCTCGCGCATGAGATTCAAAACGTTATCATTGCCGGCAAAACGCAATACACGAACAGCAGGAGCATTGAGAGATTCAGAAAGTGCAGAACGTGCTGTAACTGCTCCGCGATATTGAAGATCAAAATTTCTTGGTGCACGTCCGGAGAATGCCGCAGAAGTATCAGCAAGCAAAGTTGAAGGAGTTAATATGCCCTGTTCGATTGCGCAGAGATATGCAAAAGGTTTAAGTGTTGAGCCTGGTGAACGTGGTGCTCTTCCGCAGTCTACCCATGATGAAGATGACGAATCAGATTTGTAGCTGAATCTTGCATTGCCTGCCCACGCTGATAATTCCGCAGTCTTATTGTCTACTATGCCCGCAGATAGCGTTATGTGTTTTGGAAATTCATTGAGTGATTGCCTGAGTATTGCTTCAAGTTTCGTCTGTATTTCGAGATTCAATGTCGTATCATATCTCTGTGAATGCTGAGGATTCTGACTGAACATTAATTCCGAATAATGCCATGCCCTCGAAGGCAATTCAAATTTTCGTCCTGGTAATTCTTCGAGATAAGCGCGTCTTGCTTCTTCGTGGGTGAAGACGTTCTTATGTTCCATGAGTGCGATTATGCTATTGCGTCTTCTTTTTGCGGCTGAAGGTTTAAGGTCTGGGCGGTAAAGCGTAGGGCCTTTGAGCATTCCGATTAAGAGACATGCTTCACCTGGTGAGATTTGTGATGCAGACTTTCCGAAATAGATTAACGAGGCTGCCTGTACACCTCGAATATTTCCGCCGAAGGGAGCGAGATTCAAATAGCATTCAAGAATTTGTTCTTTTGTGAGTTCACGTTCAATCTTCAATGCCATTATGAATTCCCGAATTTTCGTTACAGGTGTACGTTTTCGTCTTTCACGTTCTGATACTGCCATTCGTATAACCTGACTCGTTATCGTTGACGCTCCTGACACAACACGTCCTCGCGTAATATCCTGAAAGAATGCGCGCATTAATGCAATAACATCAATTCCCGGATGAGAGAAGAATCTTCCGTCTTCAGCATTAACTGCCACCAACGGAAGCCATTTTCCCATTTCGTTCAACGGAATTTGAATCTGCCACTCTGAATCAGGCGACAACCTCACGTGAAATAATTTGCCGTTGATATCATAGAGTGCAGGAGAGCCATATATAGTTGTAATGCGTTCAGGATTGATGTCTATGCTGAACCATAAGAACAAGAACACTCCTGCAATAAGAATTACGATTGAAAGCAGAAATTTTTTCATGCCCTCTCATTTACCGAAATTATATCGAGCGTGTAGCCTGCTATGTTGTTGCTGTGGTCGCCAATTCTCTCAAGGTTGCTCAGTAACGTAATGTAGTTCACGCCTTTTTCAGGATCACATTCACCGCGATTTAATCTCTCAATATGATTCTTTCTGTATGTGCGTTCTTGATTGTCGATACGCTTCTCTAAGTCTTCAATCACTTCATGAGCTTCACCTGCATTTTCATCTTTGAGTGATGACATTGAAGTACCGACAGCTAACATCGTAGTATCATACATGTCTCTGAACTCTTCGATTGCGTCTTTGGACAAATAATTATCCATGTAATCACATCTTTCAATGAGATTTTCTGCCCTGTCACCTATTCTTTCGAGGTCAAGCGAGGCATTCACGTAACAGCCCAGAACAGTTGATACGTCATCAGAAACTCCTCTTTGCCATATTTCCGATGCATATTCAGATATTGCTCTTGTGATTGTGTTTATGCTCTGCTCATACGAATTGAATCTCTTCAGTCTATCTTCCATTTGATTTTGGTCATAGCTGAAGAAAGATTCGCGAACCAGTTCAAACATTCCGTAAATGATTCTTCCCATGTGCATAAGTTCATCTTTCACTGCGGCAACGGCAGAAACAGTTGATACATTGATGAGTGTAGGATCAAGATACATAACACCGTCTGGTTTATTTTCGGGTTTAAGTGGAATCAATGTTTCAATTAATTTTGCGAGAAGAGATACGAACGGGAAGAATACGATTGTGATTATGACGTTGAAAATCATATGAGAGTTCGCTATCTGACGTTCAATATCACTTGCACTCATTGCGACTATCTCTTTATATAGCGGCAATACAAGAAGACATAGCACCGAGCCTATGAGGTTGAAGAGAACGTGAGCAGCTGCAGCCTGTTTAGCTGGTCTGCTTTCACTCATTGAGACAACGATGACCGTAAGAGTAGTGCCTAAATTTGTACCGAGAATAATGGGAATAGCAGCGTCAAGATCAATAAGACCCTGAGAAGCAAGAGCCATTGTTAAACCAATTGTTGCCGCACTGGACTGAATGAGAATCGTTAAAATGATTCCTGCAACAACTCCTGTGAACGGATTAGCACTTAGCATTAAGAGAAGGTCTTTATGTTCTGAGATTACACCTGCTGCACTTTCGATGAACTGCATTCCCATAAAGAGCAGGCCAAGCCCTACGATACCGCTTGCAAGATAAGCGATCTGTTTTTTGACTTTGAACATTGAAAGCACAACACCGATTGCGATTAACGGCAATGCAAACGCCTCTATCTTGAATGCAATGATTTGTGCTGTAACGGTTGTTCCTATGTTAGCTCCCATTATGATTCCTATAGCCTGAGTGAGATTCAGAAGGCCGCTGTTTACGAAGCTGACTGTCATAACGGTTGTACCTGTTGAAGATTGAATGAGAACTGTGACGAGAATTCCTACGAAGATTCCGCGAAGGGGAGTTTTTGTGAGTGTACCGATGAGTTTACGCATATGGTCGCCTGCTATGAACTGCAATGCTTCACTCATTAACTTAATGCCGTAAAGGAATAACGCAACTCCTCCTGCAATGTTAAAAAAAGTTTGAATGTCCATGAGAATGAAAGCCTCCTGACAAAAAATATTTTGCAACAAGTATAACAGAGAATATTTTTGTCCGTGTGTGTTATCATTTCAGCAAATTAATTCTAATCTTGAAAGGCAAATTTTATTTCATGAATCTAAATATCAAATCAGAACTGGAAGAACTGCATACGTCTATTCAAACGTGGCAGGATAGTCTTTGACCTCAATGCACTCGAAACAAAATCAAATGAACTCACACGCATAACTTCTCAATCAGATTTTTGGAATCAGGAAGGCCATGAAGATACGCTGAAGGAATTATCATCAGTGAATGCAAAACTCGAAAGCTACAGGCACATTAATGCAGAGTATGGAGAATTGAATACACTATCAGAACTTCTTGATGAAAATGAAGACGCAGAACTCGAATCAGAATTTAATCACAGAGCTTCAGACCTCAAGAATGAACTCGAACGTTTGAATCTCTTATTGCTCCTCAATGAACCTCATGATTCATCAAACGCAATCTTGATGATTCATTCAGGCTCAGGAGGATTAGACTCACAGGACTGGGCAGGAATGTTAATGCGCATGTATCTTCGTTACTGTGAACGCGAGAACTTCAAAACAAATGTCATCGAGGCAGCAACAGATGAAGGAGACGGTATAAAGAGCGCGACGATATTAGTGCAGGGAGAATATGCATACGGCTTTCTGAAAGCAGAAAGAGGAGTTCACAGACTCGTGAGAATATCACCGTTTGATTCTGCGCACAGAAGACACACCAGCTTTGCATCAGTCTTAGTGTCACCGGAATTCAGTGATGATGTTGACGTTGAGATTAAACCCGAAGATTTGAAAATCGATACGTTCAGGGCATCAGGTGCAGGAGGTCAGTATGTTAACAGGACAGATTCAGCAGTTCGCATAACACATATTCCAACGGGAATCGTAGTAACGTGTCAAAACGAACGAAGCCAGCACATGAACCGTCAGATGTGTATGCATGTCCTGACCAGCAGACTATATGAACTAGCATTGCGTGAACGTGAAGAAGAATTATCATCAGTTGTAGGCGAGAAAAAAGAATCAACATGGGGAAGTCAGATTAGAAGTTATGTTCTTCACCCGTACACAATGGTGAAAGATCACAGAACTAACTTTGAAAAGGGAAATATACAGTCAGTGTTGGACGGAGACATCAATGATTTCATAATGGAATATCTCCGTCAGAAAGCAAGAGAGAGACAATGAAAATAAAAAAATTTTGTGCGTTATTGATTCTGCTTCTAATATCATCATGTGCATATGCGTTTACCCCAGATGAAAAAATTATTCCAGTGAAAAACATAAAACCCGGCATGAGTGGTTATGTTCTTACTGTCTTGAGGGGATATTCAAAAGTTAAGATGCCAGTAAAAATAGTAAGCATATCACCGAAGAAACCAGGCGTTGAAGTAACAGATGAGATTCTGATTCAGTTCACAGGCCCGCATAAACTTTCACAAGGCATGTCAGGTTCACCATTGTATATTAACGGCAGGCTTGCAGGAGCAGTACGTTCAGGTTGGGAAAAGAGCACACAGAAATTTGCAATTGTAACGCCGATTGAATCAATGATGAAAATATTTGATTACCCTGATGAACATTCAGACAGAACTAATGAGAAATTCACGGACACATTCACGGTCTCAGGATTGAACATAAACACTCCTGCGGTGAAAGATATGCTTTCATCTCTGGGAATAAATGCGGTACAGGGAATATCATCATCATCAGGCATGACAGGAATCACTGACGCAGCATTACGTCCAGGCGATTCAATTTCTGCATTGCTTGTGTGGGGAGATATTGAAGTTGGTGCTGTAGGAGTAGTGACTGCTGTCGATAAGTCCGGAAGATTTCTTGCGTTTGGTCATTCATTATTGAAGAGAGGGAATGCGTCATACATGGCCGCGAAAACATTCATTCATGACACGATAGACAGCTATGAATTCCCTTTCAAACTCGCGAGTGCAGAAGGCATAATAGGAACGATAACGCAGGACAGAGAAGCGGCTATAGGAGGAAAATTTGGATATTATGCGCAGTCTGTAGCAGGGAATTTTGTTTTTCGTGATTTAGATTCAAAGACCGAACGAAAATTTAATTTCCGTGTTGCGGCAGATGAATTCATGAGTCATACATTACTTTCAGGAGCATTCACGGCACTGGCAGAAGAATCATGGGGACGTAAAGGTCAGGGAACAATGCGCGTAAATCTTCGCATAGAAGGCAGGAATGTACCAAAAGGCTGGTCACGCACAGAGATATTTTTCTCTGAAGACAACATAGTATCGAATGCGTTCACTCAAGCAACAAAAATAATCAATGCGTATCTCACTCAGCCATTCAAAGATACACTGCCCGTAGGATTCACTGTTACTGTTGAGGCGACACAACAACCCAAAGTGCTGATCATTGAGGACGTAGAGACAGTGAAGAATGCAAAAGCAGGAGAAGAAATTGAAGTGAAGGTGAAACTCAGAAAATGGAGAAAAGGACTCATAGAACAGAGATTCAAAATGAGAATACCAGATAGTGCATCAGGAGTAACTGAACTTATTGTTCGCGGAGGAAGTGTTGAGCCATTATCATCTGCGGCAGTAGAGGAAGGACTGAAGAGCATAAACAGCCTCGAAAGAATGCTTGTTGAACTCAAAGCCATTGATGCGAATAACGAAATAATAATTGAGCTGAACAATGACAACTTAGCCGAAGCATTGAAGAAGGCAATAAAGAATAAACTTAACAGAAATGCAGATCATGATCCCGATTTGTTACCCGAAGAACAGGAATATCTCAGCGAAACTAAAGCACGAAGAATCAAAGAGGGTACATTGAAGATATACAGCACAGAATATTTCATCGACGGAATGATGAAGAGGTTAATCAATGTTCATAACGATTGAAGGCATTGACGGTTCAGGCAAATCAACGCAATCACAGAGGCTTTCAGAATGGCTTGAAGAACACACACGCACCAAGACCATACGAACATATGAGCCGTATTCATTCAGGGAGTTCATACTTTCGGGCAAAGGAATATCTCCGATGTCAGAGCTGTTATTGTTTCTTGCAGACAGAGCCGAACATTTGAATCGCGTAATTCTTCCTGCACTCAATGAAGGTCATAATGTAATCTGCGAACGCTATAATGATTCTACACTTGCGTATCAGTGCGGAGGTCATGGCCTGAAAATCTCTCATGTGAAAAACATAATTGCCTCGTGTAATTTCCCTGAGCCTGACGTGAAGATATTGCTTGAAATAAATCCTGAGCTTGCATATTCGAGAGTAATTCAGCGTCATAATCTGAACGATAAATTTGAAGCTGAGGGTCTCGAACTCATGAAGCGTGTATCAGATTGCTATCTTAATCTTGAAGGCTATATTGTGATTCACTGTTCGGACATGAACGAATCAGAAGTGTTTGCGAAAATAAAAACGGAATTGGAGAAACGACTATGAGCGGGCCAGTTCAGATAAAACGCGGAGGAAGTAACACCCCGTCATCATCACCTCAGACGCGAATCGAATCGGGAGGATCAAGCACAGGTCATCATAGTACACCCACAGAAGCGATAACGAGTACAAATCCTTTTTCGTTTGAGTCAGCAATGGAGAGTTCAGAGCTTGAAGATTTGCTTGACCAGTTATATGAACTCTCAGACAGGTTATCAGTTTTCCCCGGCGGAAGACTAATCGAAGAATACCGAAGTGTCTTGACTGAACTTCTCAAACGTGCATCACAAGGTTTGCGAATCAAGCGTGATATGCGGTGGCGAAAGACTGACCGAAAACTTTACATAACGATTGAGCGGACAGAAAAGATGATGGACGAACTTGAAGAGGCATTCAAGTATGAAGGAGACAGGACGAAGGCACTATCAATAATGGAGGAAATAAAAGGTTGTCTGATCTCGCTTTTAATGTAAGGTGGCAGGAAATATTACGCGAGACTGAAGCCGGAAATATTCCGCATACGAGAGCAATAGTATCACCGTCGAAATGGCATGATGAAATAATAAAATCGCTTGCAGAAATCATTCTCGGAAGTTACAGACAATCACACCCTGATTTAATCATCATAGGAATAGAAAAATCACCAGACATAGATACATGCAGAAATTTCATTCAGGATATTTCGCTTATGCCTTTAGAATCAGATAAACGTTTTGGTGTAATCATGAATGCAGGAAGATTGAATCCCAATGCGGGAAACAGTTTGCTTAAACTTTCAGAGGAACCGCCAGCGCATGCATATATATTATTTCTAATGGACGATGCAAAATTCTTTCTCGGAACTCTGAGAAGCAGATCGAGATTCAATGTTCTTGTGTCTGATGAGGAAGTTGAATCATCAAAGCCTCCGGAGAATGAATCTGAGTGGCTTGAATGGTTATCACGAAAGAAAGATGCTGATATTATATCCGGAGATCTTGAGGCATGGACAAATTACGCTGTGAGTGAAAATGATTTTGTTCTTGCAGATAAGATATGCAGGCTGAAACTCTTAAACGACATGAAAAATTTATCTCCGGCAATGATGAGCGACATAATAATACTGACACTTAAAGAAAGAAGCAATGAAATTGAACGTATACTTAACGATATTTGGTAAACCCAGATACTTAGGGTTAGTGAGACTAAAAAATGAAAAAGAGCTGAATAATAACAAGTGGCTGATACTGAAGACATCACGAGGTTATGAAATGGGACTGCCTGGAGGACAATTAAGTCATGAACAGGAAGAAAGGTATCAGAATGATATATCACACTATGAAGAAACGACAGAGGCAATGCTTCAGGATGTAGAACTTGTTCGTGAGGCAGATATCAATGACATTGAGACGTATTATTTGTGCAGGCAGGAAGAAGAAAATGTTTTGATACGTGCGCGTGAGATTCTCATGTTTAATGATATGCCCATGAAAATTGTTGATGTTGAATACATGCTTGACCGTAAAAAATTATATCTTTACTTCACGGCGGAACAGAGAATAGATTTCCGTGCGTATGTGAGAGATCTTGCACGTGAATTCAGGACGAGAATAGAAATGCGTCAGATAGGAATAAGAGATGAAGCAAGAATAGTTCACGGTATTGCTTCATGTGGAAGACCTTGCTGCTGTAGTTACTGGCTCAGAGGATTTTCGCCGATAAGCATAAAGATCGTGAAGGAACAGAGAAGTGCATTGAACCCGACAAAAATATCAGGACTGTGCGGAAGATTAATGTGCTGCATGTCATACGAGCAGGAATTATATTCAGAAATGTGGGCAAAACTTCCCGGGCCTGGTGCAAAAATAAAAACTGAAAAGGGAATATATACACTTGAGAGTTTAGACGTTGGACATGAGCGAGTGAATATAAGATTTCCTTCAGGAAGGCTTGTACCTGTTTCAATTTCTGAATTTCCAGATTTCAAAGAGGCAGTGCTCAACGGAGAAGAATGGGGAGTAGATAAGGAGCTTGCCGCGAAGAAGAAAGCAGCGCAGGAAAGAATCGAACGTTTAGAGAAGGCCAGGCAGGCAAGACGTAATATGAGGGTGAATGCGAAATCATTCAGACAGTCAGCATCAAGACAAGAAGCATTAGCGAATTCAAAGCCTAAGCAGAAAGCAAAAGTGAAGAATCAGAATCACAATGTGAATCGTGAAGGGCAATCGAAAAAAAGAAAACCAAAAGTGAAAAGTGAAAATACAAAAAAAGAGGGCTGATTGATTCAACCCCCTTTTACGATTTCTATATCATTCCGACAAGAAGACCAACAATGAATGTTGTCGGCCCCATCGTCAGGAATATTTGAGGAATACTTATTCCCCACGAAATTAAAAACCCTGCTCCCAGTGCTGCAACAGACATAAAGAGAGAGTCGCTTATGTTTGAACATGCAATTACACCAGAAACTTTTTCTTCGGGTGCTTTCGTCTGCATCACAGCATACAACGGAACGATATATAACCCTCCGCAGAAAGCAATTGCGAAGAGGCAGAAAGTAATCATGAAGTTCTCAGGTTTCGAGAAGAATTCAAGTGCTCCGATTATGGGTGCGTCTGGTGATACGGGAGGACGATCGCTTACGTACCACAATAATCCGCTTGCTATTGCAATTCCATACGCCGCAGAAGGAACATATTTAGTTGTAACTTTACCCTTCAGAATTGCATTGCATGCCATTGAACCCAATCCAATTCCGCATGAGAATATCGCAAGAAAACTTGTTGCAACACTCTCATCAGTTCCGAGAATCAATCTTGAATACGTAGGGAACTGCGCGAGGAATGTAGCACCGACCAACCAGAACCATGAAATAGCAAGCATTGAACCGAAAACATTTTTCATAGGAATAATCTCACTGAACATTTGTATTGTGGGTCTGATGATTGCGAATGAAACTTTTCGATTTGGTTCTATGGGTTTCGTCGGAGGAATGAACATACTGCTTAACCACCCTGCTGCTGCAATGCTCACTGCAATTCCGCCAGTAAGATATATTCCGTTCTCACGAAGAATAATAAGTCCTCCTGAAATTGTTCCCGTTAAGATTGCAAGGTACGTGCCCATTTGAATCAATCCGTTTCCTGCGATTAGTTCTTCTTCGGGTAAATGCTGAGGAAGTATGCTGTACTTTGCAGGCGAGAAGAACGCTGACTGTGCACCCATGAGGAATAAGACAGCCATTAGGAAATATAAACTGTTGAGATAAAATCCAAGTGCTGCACCAGACATAATAACTATCTCCGCGAATTTAATCCACCGCATTAAATCTGAACGGTCATACTTGTCTGCAAGATCTCTGGCAACAGGAGCAAAGACGAAAAACGGAAGTATGAACACTCCAGCGGCGGCATTAACGAGGATACGTGAATCGAGTCCGGCTTCATCACCCAGCCTGTATGTTATGAGCATCATTAATGCGCTCTTGAAGAAATTATCATTGAATGCACCGAGAAACTGTGTAAGAAAGAGAGGCATGAACCTTCTCTTAAACAATAACGCAAACTGATTCGTTCCGGCCATGATTATAATTCTCGCTTCCATTTCGTGCCCTGCGGAGTATCTTCAAGTACAATTCCGCGAGCTTTAAGCATATTCCTAATTTCATCTGAACGTGCAAAATTTTTAGCTTTCCTTGCGTCTGTACGTTCCTGAATCAATTTCTCAATCTCGTTTGCTTCTTCATCATGTTCACTCTCTGAATCATCAGGCCCAATCACACCGAGTATTGAATCATATTCATTCAGTGCATTCTTTGAGAGCATGAAGAATTCTTCGGGCAAAATATCATTCTCTTTGAGGGTTGTGTTGATGAGGTATACGACATCAAAGAGTATTCCCATTGCGGCGGCAGTATTAAAGTCATCATTCATGGCCTCAGAAAATTTCGTGTGAAGTTCATCGAGTTCATTCTGAAATTTTTTCACATCAAACGATTCATTTTTGCCCATTCTGGTTTTGGCTGCAAAATTTAAATCGCTTCTGCTGTTTCGTAATCTTGATACACCTGCTGCTGACTGTTCGAGTGCATCAGTTGTGAAATTAATCGGGCTTCTGTAGTGAGCACTGAGCATGAAGAACCTCAACGCTAACGGAGGATATTTTTCAATTGCTGTTCTTGCTGTTAAGAAGTTGCCGAGTGACTTGGACATCTTTTCGTTGTCGATGAGCAGAAATCCATTATGCAGCCAGTAATTCACAAATGGTTTATCTGTTCCTGATGCTGCTTCACTCTGTGCTGCTTCATTCTCATGATGAGGGAACATGAGATCTACTCCGCCTGAATGAATATCAATGTTATCTCCGAGATACTTTGATGACATTGCGGAGCATTCAATGTGCCAGCCTGGTCTGCCTTTGCCCCACGGACTTGGCCATGAAGGTTCGCCGGGCTTCTCTGCCTTCCATAATGCGAAATCTAAAGGGTCTTTTTTCTTTTCGCCTGGTTCAACTCGTGCACCTGCTTCGAGGTCTTCGAGGTTCTGCTTGCACAGCGTTCCATATTTCGGCCAGCTCTGAATGTCGAAGTACACATCACCATTTGAAACGTAAGCGTGTCTATTCTCGATTATGCGTTCAATCGTGTTAATGATTTCAGAAATATGTTCTGTTGCTCTTGGTGATACGTCTGGCTTTCTGATTCCGAGTGCGTCTGCGTCCTTGTTGTATTCGGCAATGAATCTCTCTGCTAATTCCTGAACTGTTATTCCTTCCTTATGTGCTCTGTGAATCATTTTGTCGTCAATGTCTGTGAAGTTCTGCACGAATGTAACATGATAGCCTTCATGTTCAAGCCATCTTCTTAGAACATCAAACACAATGAACGGTCTTGAGTTTCCGATGTGAAAATAATCATATACAGTTGGGCCGCAAGAATAAAATGTAACATGGCCTTCTTTGATTGGCTTGAAGAGTTCCTTCTTTCTGGTGAGGTCGTTGAATAGTACGAGGCTCAAAATGTTTCATATCCTTTCATGAAATAAAACTTGCAGAATATTTTACACTACACATTTATATTCTCATGTCTTAACCTGTGAATTCAAGATTATAAAAAAATCCCCTCATATTCAAACGAGGGGACATGAATCTTCATGAGAAAATTTATTTTCTGCGCATTAATGCAAACACCAGAACACTCATCATCAATACACCCATACTTGAAACATCACAATTGCTGCCCGAACTTTCTTCCTCAGACGCTGCCTTACTCACTGTGATATTCGTAGGTGTACCTCCAAGACTGGAAGTATCATACGAAGCAAGAAATATATCATCATTCATCTTGTAGAGGTAAATTCTGTTTCCGCTCATAACCGCAAGCACATCATAATCACTATCCTTCAGTAGTTTGCAGTTATAATCACCCTCAATAGATGCAACCATGGTGATTGAATCTTCGTTTTTATAATGCCAGATATCTACATCACCATTTTGTGACTGTTCAGCGAAATATAATCCGTCTCCTGTATCACGGCATATCGATTTCACAGGATAATCTGTACTAACAATCGTTTGTATTGTATTGAGATTTACTATGCTTACTCCTCCTTCTGCACCTATCGCGAATTTATTCCCCTTCAGGTACGCTATATTTGTTGCATCATTTCGTATCGTTCCCCTTCTGAAATCTTTAACTGTTTCATCAAGCTGACCGTCGAACATAAACAACTCAAGTATATCCGGCGTTGCTCTGAAGAGTGCCATTATGTGATAAGTTCCCACAGCCATATCAATAAGTTCAGGCTCATAGTCAGTAGTATCTTCCAAAATGTTATTGTACATGTACATGTTCAGTGGTATATCTGGTGATGCTGCATCGAACTCAACAATTGATACATCTTCCTGTGATGCAAAAAATAAAGATCTCCCATTGTATGACCCTGCGAATGTCTTCGTGTTGTACACTCCGTTAAGTGTTGTGCTCATAGCTGGCGATGTCAGCTCCGATGCCTTGAATATCAATGCTGTGTCTGATGCTTCAACATTCTCATTCCTGTTCACTACCATAATATACGGACTCGTTTTATTCTGGCTCGTTTCAACTACATATGCACCAACAAGAGAATTTTCTCTCAGACCTGAATACATCACTTCTGGTGTTCTGATATCCTCTGCGCTTCTGACTGGGATAATTCCGAGTGAACCGTTTGATGTAGTGTAAACAATATCCGCATATGATATGCCCGACAGTGCTGTGAGAATTATTATTGCTGCTAGAATTTTTTTCATGTTAATCTATTTCCCCTTCCTCGATTTTTTGTTCGCATTTGTATTTTTGTCTTTTGCCTGCAATTCCTTCAATGTTGCTTTTACCTTCGTGGCCAGCTTCACACTCCCTGAACTGTAACCCATAAGCCCGCCGTGCAGATCATTCCCGGCCTTCCTGAGATATTCACTGAATACTTTAGTGCCATAGAAAATATTAACCCTTGCGTCAAACATATCCTGAGGTTTCTTAACGTTCGGGAAATCTTTTCGCACTGTGTCTTTGTGATACTTCCAGCGTATCTGCATGAGACCGTAATCTCCGCCTTTGGATACAGCTTTATTATTCACGGTTGATTCATGGACTATTATAGCTGCTATAACATAAGGGTCTTGCTTGTATTTCTTTGATGCCTCAATTACGAGTTCAGCATAATTTTTTGCTGTCCGTTGATTCAGCTTTGGATTCTTCGTCATGAACAGCGAGACAATATTTTTTTCCTTCGTGTCAGTGTCATTAATGTCATTTGATTTTTCTTTTGATTTCTCTTCTGATATTTGAGGCTTCGTATCCCTTAATTGCGGGAATATATTTGCATCAGGGTCAATGATATTCTCAGAGAATGAATCGCATGACAGGCATAGCAGAAAAATTATTGAGAGTACAAGCGAGGCAGATTTTTTCATCATTTTTTCTTCTTTGCATTAGTCCTCAGAGTTTTAAGACCAGTCTCACCGATTATATCTTTGCCCTTGCCGTAACGCACAACTGCTTCTTTCCATGTTCCATTTTCATCAGGCGAGTAATCACCGATTGCCTTCCTGAGTGCAACGAGTGCTACATACATATTCTTCACTGCATCAAGATATTGCGTTTTCACTGTCTGATATGCTGTCTGTGCATTAATTAAATCTATCTGTGCACCCATACCCTCAGCGTACATTAATTCCGTTATTCTCAGTTCCTCTTCTGAACGTTCAACCTGACGCTTTTTGTCATGCTCAGACGCTGCTGCATTCCTCCAGTTGTTCATGGCAACGGTTATGTCTCGCCTGGTCTGTTCACGCAAATTTTCGAGATTCGATTCTGCTGCCTGAATCAATCTGTCCGTATTCATGACTTTATACTTTGTCGCTTTACCGTCGTATATCGGAAGTGTGAGCGTCAATGATGCTCCTGCCTGACTGCTGTTAGGTGTGGTTGATGACTCCGGGTCTGCCCATGCTGTCCATTGAAACCTGAAGTTCAGTGTCGGTTTCATTCCCTTTTCTGCGAGTGCTTTAACGTATTTCGCACGTTCAAGATTCAATCTTGCGGCTCTGACATCAGGACGGTATTCAAGTGCTTCTTCATAGTTCAATGCAACATCGAACTCCGGTACCTGAAGTTCTTCATCAACTGGTTCAACATCAAGACCACCTGCCATTAATGACAGTTCAGCGAGAAGATTCAAGTATGTAGTCTCTGCTGTCTTCGCTAATGTCTCTGCTTCAACAACCTGTGCTTCACTTCTCACAATATCAAGTCTCGGAACTAATTCCTGATTGAACTTCTCAACTGTTACCCTGTGATTCTCCGAACGCTGAAGCAAAATCTCTTTCTGTAACTTCATGTTCTCTCTTGCAAGCACTGCCGACCACCATGTCTGTTCTGCTGTCGCAATCGTCGTGTTAATGGTGTTGTCGAAGTTAGCACGTGATACTTCATACCCAAGAATGTTTTGTTTTTCATCGAGCGTGTAGCTGTTTGAGATGTCGATTCTCTGCGTGTACACCGCTGAAATGTTTCCTGCAAATACATGGTCCTCAGGAGTTGACAATATTCTCGTAGTGTATGACTCG
This sequence comes from uncultured Synergistales bacterium, assembly GCA_905235395.1. GTDB lineage: Bacteria > Synergistota > Synergistia > Synergistales > Aminobacteriaceae > JAFUXM01. The sequence goes on along the minus strand of CAJOLN010000004.1, from coordinate 3,763 downwards.
TTAGCTGAGACGCTTATGTTCGGCTTCTGGTACGCTACTGATGCGAGAACAGAATAGTAACCTGCTTCAACATTCTTTACGCCAGCCCTCAATGAATGATTGTTGAGGAGAATTTCATTTATGTATTGAGGGAGACGCATTGCAACTGAAGCATGAGATGTATCTGTTAAGCTGAGTATAAGTGAAAAAATTATGAGACTGTAAAATAATATGCGATGTTTAAAATTTTTCATAACAAGTTCACACCTTCATATGTGATAAAAAATTTGGCTGTTATTATACTATACAAGGCGCGGTGAATATTATATGAAGGAGATAAAAGCAAACACATGGAAAAATTTGACACTCTCATAATCGGAGGAGGCCCCGCAGGACTCATTGCGGCAATACGAGCAGCGTCACTAGGTCAGAAAGTAGCAATAGCAGAGAAGAATCATTCTGTAGGAGAGAAATTATTATTGTCAGGAAGAGGACGATGCAACTTCACGAATGCTGAACCTGATATACATGTTTTCATATCAAAGTATGGCGATAACGGAAAATTTCTTTACTCTGCATTCAGCAAGTTCGGGCCGTTAAGGACACGTGAATATTTCAGTCATATAGGAGTGAAATGGATTGAGGAACGAGGAAAGCGAATCTTCCCTGCTGAAGGAGGAAGCAAAAGAGTCCTCGATATGTTACTCATGCAGTGCAGGAAGTACGGCGTAAAAATAATGCGTGATACACCAGTTAAAGCACTCAAAGTGAAAAACGGCCATGTTGATTACGTTATCACTGAGAATAACGAGTACACAGCGGACAAATATATTATTGCAACGGGGGGAAAGTCATATCCTAAGACAGGTTCAACAGGAGACGGTTACACTTTTGCAGAGCAGGCAGGACACACGATAACGAAATTATATCCTGCACTTGTGCCTGTGAGAACGCGAGAGATGTGGGTGAAACTTGCAAGCGGATGTGATTTAAAGCATGTGAGGATTCATGTTATCGTTGACGGAAAAGAAATTGATGAACGATTCGGTGATATGGAGTTTACGAACTTCGGGATAAGCGGCCCAATCGTTATGGAGATGAGCACGCACGTACCTGACTGGATGAACATGGGAGAGCTTCAATTTTCGTTGGATTTGAAACCAACACTCACACACGGAATTTTAATCGCAAGAATCAAACGCGAGATTAAAAAATTTTCCGGGCATAAACGTTTTGCAGGTCTTTTGCGTTCATTAATGCCTGCGAAGATGACCGCTCTTATTCTTGAACTCTCAGACATTCCGCATGATAAGCCAATAGAATATATTTCAGATGAAGAGATATTTGAATTTGTGAAATTGCTTAAAGATATACGCATGAACATAAACGGGTTATGGAGTTTCAATAACGCAGTAGTAACGCGTGGAGGAGTGAGTCTGAATGAAATAGAACCTGCTGCAATGAAATCTAAACTATGTGATAATTTATACTTTGCTGGTGAAATTTTGGACATCAACGGCCCATCAGGAGGATTCAATCTTCAGATATGCTGGTCAACAGGATATATCGCAGGGAGTGTTAATGAATAAATGCTTTTAGTACTCGATACAGGGAACACGACAACGGTAGCAGGGATTTACGACGGAGAAGAATTGATTGCACATTGGAGACTGTCATCGATTCTTCACACATCAGATGAACTCGGAATATACTTTTTGAATCTTCTGAGCACGAAGAACATTACGCCTGACAAGATAACAGGTGCAGCATTTGCGAGCGTAGTACCTTCTCTCGACTTTCCAATGAAGGAAGCGATAAGGCAATACTTCAATGTGAATCCCCTTCAGGTGAACGCATCAACAGATACAGGAATGAAGATACTCACGAAGAATCCTCATGAAGTAGGAGCAGACAGAATCGTGAATGCACTTGCAGGACGTGAGAAGTATGGAGCACCCGTGATAGTTGCGGATTACGGAACAGCAATTACATTTGATGTAGTATCGCGTGAAGGAGATTATCTCGGAGGAGTAATAGCACCTGGTCTGAACTCTGGAATATCTGCATTGTTTTCAAAGGCGGCGAAACTTCCACAGGTAGCACTGAATATCCCTGAAAGTGTGATAGGACGGAACACGGAGGAAGCGATACAATCAGGAATACTATTTGGGAATGCAGGGCTGACTGACACAATTATAGACATGATTCGGAATGAAGACGGAATGAAAGACGCAAAGGTTGCAGCAACGGGAGGCCATGCAGGATTGATGGCGAAAGTCTCAAGGAACATTCAGTATGTAGATAAGTGGCTGACGCTTGAAGGCTTAAAGATGATATATGAGCGAGTGAATTCATGATTACAATCGGAGGTTTAACTCTCAAAAATCGTTTATGTCTTGCACCAATGGCAGGCGTTACTACAATAACAGTGCGTGAATTTTTCTCATCACTTGGAGCAGCACTGACACACACGGAGATGATAAGCTGTGCGGGATTGATTCGAGACAATGCGAAGACGTATGACATGATGAAAGTCTCAGAACATGAAGCACCGTTAGTGATTCAATTATTCGCGAATGACGATAAGGTTTTAGTCTCTGGTGCTGAATGCGTATTGAAATCAGGAAATGAATTCTCTGCATTTGGGATTAACATGGCCTGTCCAATGCCAAAGATAACGCGTAACGGTTCAGGCTCTGCACTCTTAAAAGACCCTTCAAAAGCGTCACGAATGGTTTCGGGTTTAAAGTTGCTTGGTCTACCTGTGTGGGTAAAGATACGAAGACTAGATGACGATAACAATAACACATTGAGATTCATAGAAGCATTATTGAATGCAGGAGCGGATAACGTATGCATACATGGCCGGACACCTTCACAGCGTTACGAGGGGATTGCGGACAGGAGTATAATTGCCGAGTCTTCAAAGAGGTTTTCTGGTTACATAAGTGCAAGCGGAGATGTAAAGACAATAGAAGACATTAATGAATATTTATCATACGGCAGTATCATGGTGATGCTAGCAAGGGGAGCGATATCGAATCCGTTTTTGTTCGAGGAATTTAACGGGATATACAGGACAAATGAATCGAAACTTGAATCACTGCTGAAATTTTCACAGCGAACACTTGAACTTTCAGGTGAACACAAAGCTACCGTATTGCTGAAGAGATTTGCGGGAAGTATGCTGAGATTCAATGAAGGTTCAGCGGAACTAAGAAGGCGGGCAATGATGTCAGGAAGTCTTGAAGAATTAAGAGAAGTATTAAGAGAAGGAGTAATGAACTGATACATGAGAGTAGAATATACAACTAAGGACGTATGCGCGAAGAAGATAACGTTTGAAATAGAAGACGGGAAGACATACAGCGTAAAATTTTCTGGTGGTTGTCCAGGAAATTTATCTGCAATCTCAAAATTAGTTGAGGGAGCAGATGCAGGGACAATAGCAATGATACTGAGGGGAAATAAATGCGGCACAAGGAAAACGTCATGTGCAGATCAGTTAGCGATTGCAATAAAGGAGGCATTAAGTGAGGAATACATCGGTCAGCACACAATACAGATTGGGGAGCATTTGGGACGAACTGCCTGACTCATCTGACTTGAAGCGAGAGAGGAGAATTCCAGAGACACAGGAAGAAGCACTTGAACTGTACGAGGCCGCAAAGCTGAGTCTGAACAGAACGACAATGCAAGCGTGGGACAGTCATAATGATATGGTAGCGAAGTCACAGAAGCTCCGACAGATTGCACAGCGCAAGGAGATATTAGAACGTCAGAA
>CAJOLN010000003.1 GCA_905235395.1 uncultured Synergistales bacterium | reverse complement strand
CCTGTGGCAATTGTGAAGAACATCATGATAATCACAACGACACTCATCAGCTTTATGTTTGTGCGCATAAAACAATTTCCTCCTGAAAAAAATATATACACAGCCAACATTACCGTTTTAACTTATGCTATAATGAGACAATAGCAAAGGGAAGACCACCAATGTTGGCCATGCTAAAATAATTCGATATACAAACTGTATTTTAGCACAATTCCTTTGCTTTTTCATTCCTTGTGTTATTGACATGGTAAGCGTATAAAATTTGACACTGAATGCTATATGCTCCTCCAGATATTAATGATGAACGTCATGAAGCTCTCAGCAGTGAATGTTCTGACAAGATAAGCCACGAATGATATTCCCATACAGCACAACACAAAGTTAATTTCTCCTATGCTCATCTCGCCTATCTTTTTTGACATGTGAAATATATGCATACCTACATCACGTTTCCAGGGACGAAGGAACGGAACTTTTCCGCAGAAAGCATCTTCGAGAATGTGAAGCAGGCACCCCATGAACCAGAAGCCCGCACAGCTCCAAACATCATAGTGTGCATTACGGCCGTCAATGAGGCTTGATAATCTCGGAACGATCCAGCCCGAACGCATGAAACATACATAAGCTAATACGAGCCATATCACAAACCAGTGTGTATAGCGTCGGTGATAGCGGTTGCGTTTTTTTCCGAAGAACATATACTCTGATGAATCAGGAAACGTACTTCCCATAAAGCTGAATAGTGCCGCTAAGGGTGAACTTGTTGTGCCGAGAACAAATGCTGCTGTAGAAAGACGATGACCTTTGCCAGTCATTATTTAATTTATGCCTCCGAAAAGATTTCTCTGATCTCTGAATCTGTTAATATCTTTAAGATGTATTTTAAGCTATTATAGCAGTCATGTTGATATTCATTTCTGGTTCATCAAAGAGCGGTAAGAGTTCATATGCTGAGACAAGACTTGAAGAATTTGCAGGTTCATTGAAGATATACATAGCTGTTTCGGGAATCACAGATGATGAAATGAAAGAGAGGGTAAGAATACATAAGGAGAGACGCAAAGATAAAGGCTTCGTTACGTTTGAAAGTGAATGTGATTTAGGAAACGTGAATCTTCCTGAAGGAGCAGATGTAATGATTGAGAGCTTAACAGCATGGACAGCAAATGAAATGTTCAGAGGTGAACGCGTTTATGATTCAGAATATGTGATTGAGAAAATACATTCTGAACTTGAGATAATAAGACATAAGGCCATGAATGTAATTGTTGTTGCTGATGATATATTCTGTGATGTAACTGCATATGATGAATTCACAGAACAATACATGAAGACACTTGCAGAACTTGAAATTATGATTGCATCAGAGGCAGATGAAGTAATAGAGATATTTGCGGGAATACCATATAATTACGTGAAAGATTAAGGCGTTGTGCAGAATATGGGTTTGAATTTCAATGTAAACGGCAATGATACTTCGGATTATGAGCATTTAGTGCAGCAGATTCTTTCGAGGGTGAATGAACTGTCACCTGCTGGTTTTGAGCAGCTCATCACAGACCTGTTAATACGCATGGGTTATGAAGTTTACAAGAACGCAAAGAGACGTATCAGCCTGTCAGCGATTCAGGGAATCATAATTGAGGACAGACCCGGATACATGCCGATATACATTCAGACACGCAAGCTCGAAAAGGGAAGCATAATCACGAGCTGGAACATGCAGACGTTCGGAGATGCAGTGACACGGAAAGCAGGGCGCGGACTTCTTGTGACGAATGCAAATTTTTCAAAGCCCGCACAGGATTACGCTAAGGAAAAGCACATTATATTAATAGACGGTCATATACTAGCACGCTTAATGATAGTGAATAATTTCTGTGTGAATGTCCGTGAAGTTGTCGAAGTGAAATCATTAGACCCGAACGCATTCAAAGATTACGATATTTGATCTGAGACTTCAAGCGCACGAATCACAATCTGATCCATATCGTAATATTTATACTCACCTAATCTTCCTCCGAACAGGACATCAGGGCATCGTTCACATGCAAGCTGTCTGTATGCTTCATATAGTTTTGTGTTCCTGTCATCATTGACGGGATAATATGGTTCATCTCCTGCCTTCCATGCTGAACTGTATTCACGTGTAACAACAGTTGAAGATGTCTCAAGTCCAGGATAAAAGTGCTTATGTTCAATTGAACGCATATAGGGAATATCTTTGCTTGTGTAATTCACGACAGCATTACCCTGAAAGTTATTCGTGTCATTCATGATTGATGTTTCAAATCGTAAGGTTCTGTATTCGAGGGTGCCAAGCTCATAGCCAAAATATGCATCAATCTGACCAGTGAATATAATTTTTTCAGCCAGAGATTCTAATTCGTTTTTGTGTTCAAGGTAATCACAGTTTAATCTCACGTCACAGCCTTCAAGAAGTTTTTCGATTATGTGAGTGTAGCCTTCAATTGGAATGCCCTGATACAATGCGTTGAAATAATTGTTATCGTAAGTGAATCTTACAGGAAGACGCTTTATGATGAATGCAGGAAGTTCTGAACATGGCCTGCCCCATTGCTTTTCAGTGTAGCCTTTGATGAGACGTTCATATATATCATGTCCTACAAGACTGATTGCCTGTTCTTCGAGGTTAGACGGATTCGTTATGCCTGATTCTCTGCGCTGTGTTTCGATTCGTTCACGAGCTTCTTCGGGAGTTTTTACGCCCCACATTTTATTGAACGTGTACATGCTGAAAGGCAGTGAATATATTTCACCGTTGAAATTTGCAATTGGTGAGTTCGTGAACCTGTTGAACTCTGCAAATTGATTCACATATTCCCATGCGCGTTTTGTGTTTGTGTGAAAGATATGTGCTCCGTAAGTGTGAACATGAATTCCGTTTACGTTTTCCGTGTAGATATTTCCTCCGATGTGACTGCGTTTCTCAATTACGATTACGGATTTGCTTCGCTTCTTTGCTTCGTGAGCGATGATTGATCCGAATAAACCAGAACCTACGATGAGATAGTCATACATAAAAATTATCACCTTGATATGAAAGATTATGTGACAGCATACCATACTGCCCGCGAATATCATTCAATTTTCGCAAGTGTCATCGCGTGAATATTGCTGCAAAAATTTTTGGTGAAATAATTTGTACATAAGTCCATGAAAGTGGGAAGTAAATAAAAATCGCAAAAAACTTTGTTTTATGAGATAATTTCTAAAACAAAAGCAAAAGCCATTTCAAAAAATTCTTGCAGGTGGTAGAAAAACAAATTTGCCCGTCTGCTTTAAACCAGAAAGGAGCTATGTAGAAACACATGATTCAAAGACTGCACCGAAGCGACTTAGGCAATTCATTAAGGACGCTCATGGAAAATGATCCTGCCTTCCGACCTGTGGCTTATTTCTCAATGGAAGTCGGCCTCAAAGAGTCAATCCCCACATACTCAGGAGGATTAGGTGTACTGGCGGGCGACATTTTAAAGAGTGCCGCAGATCTAGGGGTACCAATGGCGGGAGTAACACTGTTATACCGCAAGGGATATTTTGTTCAGGAGTTCAACGAAGAGGACTGGCAGAAAGAGAAGCCGGTTGTATGGAATCCCGCGAAGGAGTTAACGTTACTTCCCAACAGAGTGAAAATTACAATACAGGGCAGAGAGATTCAGGTAGGAGTATGGGTATATGAGTGCATAGGCGCAACAGGTTACCCATTGCCTGTATACTTCCTTGATACGGACATTGAACCGAATCACCCTGATGACAGAAAATTATGCTGGTATCTTTACGGTGGCGATAACCGTTACAGATTGTGTCAGGAATTTATTCTCGGTGTCGGAGGTTTAAGAATGCTCCGTGATCTCGGATACATGAATATTGATACGTTCCATTTGAACGAGGGTCACGCAGGATTCTTAACGCTCGAACTTATGCGCGAACTTGGATACTATGACCCTGATAAGATCCGTGAACAGGTAGTATTCACAACACATACGCCAGTTCCTGCAGGCCATGACTATTTTGACTTCGGAATGATTGATGATGTTTTCCCTGCTGAGGCAAAAGCAACAATTCACAGAATGATTCCAGATAAGCCCGGCGTATCGATGACTGAACTGGGCCTGAGATACAGCAGATACGTGAACGGTGTTGCGAAGAAACATGCAGAAGTCAGCAATGCAATGTTCAAAATGGAAACGGTTGACTGGGTAACGAATGGAATTCACCCGACGACATGGATAAGTTCAGGAATGCGTAAGCTATACAACAAGCATATACCTGGCTGGGAATTAGATCCCGGAAGACTTGTACAGGCACTTACGATTCCAAAAGATGAACTCTGGTCTGCACATCAGGCATCAAAACTCAGACTGTTTGCACGAATTCTTGAGACCAACGGAATACAGCTTGACCCTGATGTACTGACATTAGGATTTGCGAGAAGAGCAGCGACATACAAGAGAGCGGACTTGTTGCTTTCGGACATAGAGAGACTGAAGAAAGTAGCAGGAGGCAAGAAGGTACAGTTTGTTTTTGCAGGTAAATCACATCCTCATGATGACGGCGGAAAGAGATTGCTTCAGAAAATCCGCAAAGCCTCAAAGGAACTCAAGAACGATATCACGATAGTATTCATTGATAATTACAACATGGAGATTGCCTCACTTCTCACACAGGGCGTAGACGTGTGGCTGAATACCCCGATGAGACCAAGAGAAGCAAGCGGAACATCAGGAATGAAATGCGCAATGAACGGTATAATGAACTTCAGTGTTCTTGACGGCTGGTGGATTGAAGGCTGGATTGAAGATGTAACCGGCTGGTCAATCGGGCCTGCACCAAGCGAGGCAGAAGCGAAGAATGCATCAGCGCATTATGATGAGAGCCTTGATGCAATAGACTTATACGACAAACTTGAAAAGAAAGTTATCCCCACGTACTATGAGAATCATGACAAGTGGGTAGACATGATGAGACATACGATAGCCCTTGATGCAAGTTTCTTCAACACACACAGGGTAGTCAGAGAGTATGCTTCTAAGGCATATTCAATTGATTTCAGGGGCATGTAAAAAATTTAGCTGGAAAAATTCAGCAGTGAAAGGAATGTAGTTTAACAGTTATGACGAAAAGCGGTAGTGCTGTGAAAGTTTTATTTGTTACAACAGAACTTGCTCCCTTCTCGAAAGTCGGCGGGCTTGGTGATGTTGCAGGTTCATTGCCTAAGGCGTTGCGTCAGGCAGGCGTTGATGTACGTGTAGTGACACCTGCGTGGCCTGGAGTGCTTGAGAGAGTTGCGGCTTTGGGTATTAAGACTACGGCAGTGAAGACGAAAGTATATGCAGCGTATGACTGGCGTATTCATTCAGCAAATGTGATTAAGGCGACAGTAGACGGAGTAACGATATATTTCCTGAATTCGGAAGATTATTCTGGCAGTCAGTATCCGTCACAGTTAAATTTCTGGTCAGCTTCACCCTTTGCGGTATTCTGTATGCAGGCACTCGAATTGAAGGACGCAATCGACTGGGAACCTGACATCTATCATTGCCACGACTGGACGAGCGCATTTCTTCCCTGTGCATTAGCCTGGCACAGACACTACCGTCAGACCGGCGGAAAGAGCATAATGACACTTCACAACGTTGCGTATCAGGGAATACTTGAGCCTTCACCGTTTCTTGAGGCATCAGGGCTTGAACCTTGGAGCTTCAATTCATCGACAATGGAGTTTTACGGTCAGGTGAACCTGCTGAAGGGCGGAATAGTAGCGGCAACAGCAGTAACGACAGTATCAGAGACATATGCGGGTGAAATTCAGACTTACGAATCAACGCGTGAACTTTCAGGGATACTCTATCAGCAGAGGAGCAAATTACGCGGCATAATCAACGGTCTTGATATAAAGTTCTGGGATCCGAACGGAGACAAGGCAATTCCTGCGAAGTTCTCAGCAAAAGACCTCAAAGGTAAAGCAGCATGCAAGAAAGCACTTCTTGAACGTGCCGGTTTTGATCCTAAATCAGATGCACCCGTAATCGTATGCGTGAGCCGTCTCGTTGAACAGAAAGGTTTCGATATGGTCTTCAACGGTGCGGCACAGATTGCAGAGACAGGAGCGAAGTTATTGATTCTCGGATCGGGCAATGACTGGATAGAAAACGGAATCATTCAGGCTTCAGAGACGTACCCGCAGAGCATAAAACTCTTCAAGGGATATGATGAACCGTTATCGCACTTAATGTATGCAGGAGGAGATATATTCCTTATGCCTTCAGTGTTTGAACCTTGCGGATTGAGTCAGATGATCTCAATGCGTTACGGCACTGTACCTGTAGTGCGTGAGGTAGGCGGATTGAAAGATACTGTGTTCGATGTTGACAGGCCCGACGGAGGAAACGGTTTCACATTCCAGACGTGCGATGTTGACGGAATGATGTGGGCATTGAGACGCGCAGTTGAGCGTTACAATAACAATAAAGTGCAATGGAAGGAAATTATGCTGAAGGGAATGCATGAAGATTTCTCGTGGGACAAATCCGCAGGTCTCTACAAGAATCTTTATGATGAATTAATGCAGTAAAAAGAGAAACATGCTCCTTGTTGTGAAAAAGCAGGGAGCGTTTTTATATACAAAGGAGGTCAAGTTTTCATGTACACAGGCAAACACGGAAGAGTACTCGGCGTTGTTCTTGCTGGAGGAGAAGGAAAACGCCTGATGCCCTTGACACAATACCGCGCAAAACCTGCAGTTTACTTCGCCGCAAAGTACCGTATCATTGATTTTGCACTCTCCAACCTCATCAACAGCGGAATCTATGCAGTTTATGTTCTCACTCAGTTCAAGAGCCAGTCACTGAATGAGCACATTGAACGAGGCTGGCAGTTCGGAGGAGCAATGAGAGGCAGAGACTTCTTCGTAACCACGATACCAGCACAGATGTGGAGCGGACAGCATTGGTATCAGGGAACAGCGGACGCAGTGTATCAGGCAAAACACATGATAACCCGTTACAGAGCTGATCGTGTATGTATCTTTGCAGCGGATCACATCTACAAAATGGACGTTGACCAGATGATTGAGTATCATATGGCACAGCATGCAGATGTAACGATTGCGGCAAATGTTGTTCCTGTTGAAGAGGCATCAGCATTCGGATGCATTAAGACGGACAAGAGCGGCAGAATAGTTGAGTTCATGGAGAAACCAGAAAATCCGCCTGAGATTCCAAGCAAGCCGGGATTCAGTTATGTCTCAATGGGAAATTACGTTTTTGAGCGTAACGTTCTCGAAGTAGCACTTGATGACGATGCAATGAAGGAAGAGACAAGTCATGATTTCGGCAAAGACATTATTCCTGATCTCGTTGCACACGGAATGAAAGTTTGTGCTTATGACTTCTCAACAAATGTTCTTCCGCACCCCTCAGCAGATACGGAAATGATTCACCAGTGGAGAACAGATAAACCGTACTGGCGCGATGTAGGTACGCTCTATGCATACTGGAAGGCACACATGGAACTTATCGGACATGAATCAGAAATGACGCTCTATAATCCAATGTGGCCGATCCGAACCGTGTCCTATGGAGACCCACCGTCATACTGCTATCCTGACAGCGGATATCCTGCGAACATTGACCGTGTTATGTTGTCGGAAGGCAGCAGAGTATTCGGAGCTGATGTGTCACATTCAGTTCTTGCACGAAACTGCCTCGTTCAGGCTGGAAGCGTTGTGAAGGAAAGCATCATAGGCCATGATGTCATCATTGGAAGGAATTGCAGAATCAGCCGTACAATCATTGACGGTAATAATATCATTCCAGACGGCACAGTTATAGGTGAAGACCCTGAAGCTGACGCGAAGAATTATTACGTTGACCAGAAAACAGGAATAGTTGCAATCGGAGTTCCGAAAGAATTATATCTGACTGGAAGCGACCAGCTCTATGAAGAAGCACATAGCTGGGATACAATGGGCTAATAATTCGAGAAATTTTTTCGAGAAATTTTTTGCTGCATCTCCTGAAGTGATTCGGGAGATGTTTTTTTTTTTCATGCAAGATTACGCGTGATTGTTCCTCCGCCTATCACATAATCTCCGTCATATATCACTGCCGCCTGTCCTCTTGCCGGCATTCTCTGAGGTTCACTGAATTCAATCACAAATTCATCTTGGCCTGTTTGATTTATTACTGAGGGAATTTCTTTTTGACGATAACGAATCTTCACACGCGCGTGAAAGTTTTCTGGCAATTCATCAAACGCAATTATGTTTATGTCATTCACAATTACTCCCCGTGAATACAATATGCCTTCCGAATCATCAGCTAACGTTATCGTGTTCTCATTCGGATTTATATCTGACACATACAATCTCGATTTCGCCGCTACACCCAACCCTCGTCTTTGTCCTGACGTGTAATGAATTATTCCTTTGTGAGTTCCTATTACGTTTCCGTTCACGTCAATGAAATTCCCCGATTGGTATTCATGGCCCGTGTATGTCTGAATGAATGATGCATAATCACCGTCTGGAACAAAGCATATATCCTGTGAATCATGTTTGCGTGCGTTCGTGAAGTGAAGTGATTCGGCCAAGTCCCGGACATCTGACTTCTTCATGTTGCCTAACGGGAATTCAATTCGTGAAAGCTGATTCTGATTCAGCATGTACAGAACATAACTTTGATCCCTCGATAAATCTTCCGCCTTGCGTAACATGTAACGCCCTGATGAATCGCGTTCTATCTTCGCGTAATGTCCCGTTGCAATCATATCAAGCCCTGTATCATTCGCATGTTCAAGCATAGTCTCAAACTTCATATACCTGTTGCAGTCTATGCAGGGATTAGGTGTTCCGCCATTCTCATAGACATTCACGAACTTTTTTATCACGCATTCTTCAAAAGCAGCCATGTAGTTCAATATCTCATGCTCAATCCCTAATTCATCACATACTGCTTTTGCATCAATGATATTCTCTCGTGAACAGCACGGATACTTTCCTGATATGCCGAGCGATTCATTCAGAAAGAGAAGCATCGTTGCTCCCCTGCATACGTCATGTTTCTCACGCATCAAATAAGCGGAGACGCTGCTGTCAACTCCTCCGCTCATTGCCACAAGTATACTCATGGTACGTTTATTATTTTAAGAGGTCGCTTAACTTGCTGAGTCGTCGAATGCATTCATTCAGAGTATCGTCTGAACGTGCAAAATGGAAGCGTATGAGGTTGTTGATTGGTTCACGGAAGAAACTTGAGCCGGGTACTGCCGCAACTCCGATGTTCTTTATCACCCATTCGCAGAACTCTAAATCAGAGTAACCTTTGAACTGTGATAATTCAAGGAAGTTCGAGATGTCTACCATGACGAAATACGAGCCTTGCGGAATATTATGTTTCATTCCGATTCTGTCTAATCCCTCTATGAAGAGATTGCGTTTCCTCGTGTACTTGTCCTGAAGTTCCTTGTAGTAACTCTCTGGTAACTGGAACGCTCTCACTGCTGCCTCCTGCAATGGTGCTGCTGCTCCTACTGTCAGGAAGTCATGAACTTTTCGTGCTCCGTCAACGACATTCGCAGGCCCAATCAGATAGCCCAAACGCCAGCCGGTAATAGAATACGTCTTAGAAAGTGAGTTGCATGTGATGACATGGTCGAACATTCCAGGAAGACCTGAAGCGTAAACATGCTTGTAAGGTTCAAAGATTATGTGCTCGTAAACTTCATCAGTTATGATATATGCATCATACTTCAGTGCAAGATTTCCTATCTCTGTGAGTTCTTCCTTCGTGAATACTTTTCCGCATGGGTTGCTTGGGTTGCATATCACGATTGCCTTTGCTCCCTGTTTGAATCCATCTTCAATTATGTTGATGTCGTAATTGTATGTCGGCGGAACTAACGGAACGTATATTGGGCTTGCACCTGAAAGAATTGCATCTGCTCCGTAATTCTCATAGAACGGTGAGAACACGAGAACTTTATCTCCGGGATTGCATATCGTCATCATTGCGGACATCATTGCTTCTGTACTGCCGCATGTAATTACTATTTCGGTCTCTGGGTCAATCTCGCGTCCTATCTTTTCGCTCTGTTTCGCACACACTGCATCTCGGAAATTCTTTGCTCCGAACGTTATTGCATACTGATGCGGGCCTGTCTTTGCGGCTTCTGCAAGTGCGTCTGTCATTTCAACGGGAGGATCCCAGTCAGGAAATCCCTGCGAGAGATTGATTGCTCCGTACTTCATGCTGATTCTCGTCATTCTGCGTATTACGGAGTCTGTGAACGTGCCAACTCTGTCGCTGAGTTTTGGCATAATTGCTTTCAAGTCCTTTCATGTATATCTTAAACGCAAATTTTACGTTCAATTCTTGGAATTTGCAATATTCTCATATTTGAATGCTGAATCATACTTCAATAAATAAATGGCATATAATACTTCAATGCAGAAAATTATCACGCTCAATAACAACGTAAGGCTTCTCCTGAATGGCCATGAAACTTTTTCCGAAGTCAGGAACGCTCTCACTCATGCAGAACGCTCAGTAAACCTCGAATATTTTTCATTTCATGATGATGAAACAGGAAATGCAATCAAAAATATTCTCATGGAACGTGCACGTAAAGGCGTAAATGTCAGAATGATTCTTGATGCGGCAGGAAGCTGGAGAGTGGGAAAAAGATTCAAACGTGAACTTAAAGATTCAGGGATTAACCTTCAAATGTTCATGCCCTTAACGATTCGCAATATCAGTCACGAAATCATTCACAGAGATCACAGAAAGATTATCACTGTTGACGGAACTACAGGCTTTCTCGGAGGCTTCAACATCGGCGATGTGTATCTTCGTCAATGGAGAGATACTCACCTGAAGATAGACGGAGATGCAGTGAGTGAACTCGATAAAATATTTTTCGGAATGTGGAACAAGATAACAGGTTCAGATTTGAATCATGATTCATATTTCTTCAATGATAATGTGAATCACAATGTACCTGCGAGAATAATTGCAGGAGGAAAGAGCGATAATGAATTCAGAGCAGTAGCAGATGAATATATTAGAATCATAACGTCAGCGAAAAAACGAATATGGATTACGACACCGTATTTTGTGCCTGACAAAAAATTTCTCAATGCCCTCTGCCTGGCCTCACGCAATAACGTTGATGTCAGAATCATAATTCCTTCATGGTCAAATCACCCGTTAGTGTCGTGGGCTTCACAGTCATATATCGATTCACTGTTACGTAACGGCATAAAGATATTCGTTTATAACGACAGGTTCATTCATGCGAAGACACTCATAGCTGATTCACATGTTGCTTCTGTGGGAACTGCTAACCTTGATTCGTTGAGCTTCGAGATTAACTATGAGGTTCAGGCATTCGTATATTCGACTAGACTTGTGCATGAGCTTGAAGAGGTATTCATTCAGGACTTGAAGAACTGCACGGAGGAGACAAAAGAGAACAGAAAAAACCGCCCATTCACCAGCCGAATAAAAGCAGGAATAGGACGGTTATTGTCATCGTATTTATGAACGCTTAATCTTCAGGAAATTGTATATCCATTCCTCGATTATTTCCCAGAACAGCCATAACACTACAGACGCAATCATCATCACTGCAAATAATACCTGAACGCTGAGTGCGAATCCGTCAGCAAAACCTGCGCCTGTGAGTGACAGCACAAGCATTCCCGGAGCGCGGCCAAGTAAGCATACGATTGATAAAGGAAGCAATTTTAATTTTGTCAGGCCAGCGAGAAAACACACTGCATCATCAGGCAGTGCAGGCAGCAGAAATATCATGAAGAACGTCATGTATCCTCCGTCAGATATAACCTTATCGAAACGCTGAATTATCGAATCAGGAACGACTTTACGAACTAGAGATATTCCCAGTAAGCGCGCTAAGACCATTGCGATCAGACTTCCGATTACGAGTCCAAGTGTTGTCAAAAACCAGCCCTTCCAGAACCCAAAAATAAATCCTCCTGCAAATGCCGCCGCCTGTCCTGGTATTGGTGCAAACACAACCTGTAACACCTGTACAAGTATGAATATCCATTCCGAACCTTCGCCCAGTGCTCTCAATTCCGACGGGTTATGTGCGTAGTACGATATGCTTTCGATTACTCCTTCAGGCAGCATGAATCTCAATGCCCATAGTATAACCGAAAGTACTAACATGATGACTGACGCAGGAATGACGATCATTAAGAGCGATGAGAATTTCTTCTTGAGCAAATTAATGAACCATTGCTTTGTGAATCTTTCTTCAGCTAATTTCGTTTGTGCTTTTTGATTCAGCTTGACGGGATTGGGTTTATATTTGATTTTCTTTTTTTTCTTCGACATTTTTAACTCCTGAATAAAAAATAGGCACCAGCTTTATATCTCACTGATGCCATAAGTGTATTTGGTGACGGTGTCGATTAATGCTTGTTTTACTTCCAGCCCATTGCCGCGACACTTACCCATTCGCCTTCTTTGAAGAATCTGTTTCCGACAATGTTCATGCTGTTTGTGTCTTTAATGAGTGAGATCTTAATCTGTCTGTCCGATGCTCTGTAATCCATATCAATCAGCATTGAGTGCTGACGAATCCAGCCTGAATAGTATATGCCAACTCTTGCTCTGATGATTCCGTCTCCCTTGTCGAACGGCTTCTCATCATACTGAACTTCTGCTTTCTCAGGGTCTGCTGTTGGGTGAAAATCCTGAAGTACTCTCTCTTTTGCAAATCTCAGGAAATCAAATTCGCCTTCTGGTGCTGCTGCTGTTTCTGCCCCTGAGGCAATTGGTTCGTACACTGATGACGCTTCTTCTGATGACGCACATGAAACGATTCCTGCGAGCAACATGATAACTAAAACGCCGATTGTTATTTTCTTCATTGTAAATGAAACCTCCTGTGTAAGTTTATAATTGCATTGTGATTTTACTATGCTGAATTCAAAAGTCAACATCATAGCTTGCTGCTTTACTTTTTACGTTTGAATACTTAAAATTTTTACATATTACACGAAAGAGTGATGAAACATGAAAAAGTTTATTGCTGTCATTATTCTTTTATTCGCCTTGTTAATCTTCAAGTTCTACTACAATAACGAACCGACACGTGTGCTTCGCGTAGGTATGGAATGCGATTATGAGCCGAACAACTGGGAAGAGAAAAAAGAAAGTGCTTACAATATGCCCCTTGCTAACAAGCCAGGCTTTTATGCAGAAGGCTATGATCTTCAAATTGCTAAACGTGCAGCTAATGACATGAACGCAAAACTTGAAGTTTACAAAATAGCATGGAATGATTTACCTAAAGCACTCGATGAAGGTAAAATTGACGCTGTATTTTCCGGAATGATCGACACATCAAAACGACGCGAATTTATGATGTTCTCTGCTCCTTATGACGTAACGAGGACAGAATACACTGTTGTTGTGAACAAGGCATGTATATACGTAAATGCAAAGACACTTTCAGATTTTGAAGGTGCGAAATTCATTGCACAGAAGAACACACAGCTTGATGATGCAATTGACCAGATACCCAGAGTGATTCATATGACACCTGTTGAAACTGTATCAGAAATGCTTGATGCTGTGATTAAAGGCGAGGCTGACGGAACGGTGATAAATTTTGATACAGGACGTTCATATGAGGCAGCGCACAATAACCTGAAGATGATACGCTTCACTGAAGGCAACGGGTTCAGTCTTTACTTCAACGGGGTATGCGCAGGAGTTCGGAAGGGGAACACAAAACTTCTGAAAGAAATTAACGATTCAATCAATGGGCTGTCAACGAGAGAGAGACAGAAGATAATGGATCAGACAATAGCGCGGCTCTGGAGAAATTTATAAATAAAACCCTCCCCTGAAAAACTTAACTGGGGAGGATAACTGTTAAAAGCAAATTTCCTTCACGCAAATAGACTTCAGAATCACATTCAGGACTCAAGACTTCATTGCTTATACCGTACTGATATTCGCTCGTGATTTCTGCGTTCTCAAGATTGTATTTTGCGTTCGTGATTCTGATTCCCTTCGCGAGACCTGTAATGTTCATCAGCGAGAAAAATTTACAGCCGTATTTTATGTGCACAGTCTCACCAGCAGAAATGATTCGCATTCTCGAATAGTCATCAATAATCTCTGCATGTTTTCCCTCATTCGCGAGCATAAGAAGTGCGTAAATATTTCCAAGCGTATGATCTATGCGTCCTCCAGTTGAGCCGATAAGAACGAAATCATCAAACCCTCGTTTCATGGCCTCCTTGACTGCATAAATCGTATCAGTATCATCTTTCACAACAGGAAGCACAATGACTTCACACTTCGCATTTTCCGGTTTATCATGCGAATCAAAATCGCCTATGATGAGATTGGGATAATGTCCGAGATTACGTTCATGTTTCAGTCCGCAGTCACAGTAAATGAAGAAGTCATCATGCCTGAAATATTCACGAAGGGATTCATAGTTCCGAATCTCAGCACCTCCGACAATAACACATCTACGCATTGGCCATGTCCCAGAATCCCATTTCATACAGCGAGCATACTCTGAAAATTTCAGCGATATGTTCAAGCTGTTGTTCTGAATAATCCTTCACTGCCTCTTCAAGCGTATTCAGCAATACTTTGTTCAGCTTGGAATACTCTTCTCCTGAATAACATTGTACCCAGTTCCCATAAAGTTCATGTTCGATTGCTTTAGGATTATTCCTCAGCATTTGTTTTGCGATGTCCTCATAGCTCAATGCACACGACAGGATAGCCGCAAGCACTTCGGGTTCACCTTCCTCGTATGCAATTCTGAGCATGTATGACGTGTATGAAAGGTTCGGGAGTTCCCGCTGAATTTCATCGAGTTCTGACTGTGACACGTTGAAGCGTCCCATGTAGCCATTGTGCACATTCATTTCTACGTTCGTTATCGCCTGAATTACCCCTGAGAATAATTTCATTGTGTCGAGACTTTTCGCCTTCGCAACTCCGAGCGCAAAAACTTTCGAGTACTCATTGAGGTAAAGATAATCCTGAATGATATAATTTCTGAACTTCTGAGGATCAAGTGTTCCTGTCTCAATGCCCTTTACGAACGGGTGATTATTGTATTCCGGCCATATATCTTTTACTGAGTTCATAAGCCTCTCAAGAAGTGCGTTGTGATGTTCTGAGAATTTGCCCGTGAGATTGAATGCGTGATTCATCGGGCCTCTTCCCTTTCCGAGATTCAACATTGCAGATAATGCACCTGAGATATATTCCTTCGCACGTCCGACAGAATCATTCAGCGAATATCCTTTTGCGAGGTTAGCGGCGATTGCACTTGAGAGAGTACAGCCAGTGCCATGCGTGTTGGGATTGTCGATTCGCTTTCCATAGAACCATGTGAATGAATCTTTGCCTGTGCAGAGCAAATCGTTTGCATCATTTACATCATGGCCTCCCTTAACGAGAACTGAGCAACCATATTGTGAATTGATTTTTGCGGCTGCTTCTTTCATGTCATCCTGATTATGAATCTCAATGCCTGATAATATTTCGGCCTCTGGGATATTTGGTGTTGCGATGATTGCGAGAGGCAGCAATTCTTCTGCGAGTGTCTTCACTGCATCTTCCGCTATGAGCCTTGATCCGCTGGTCGATACCATAACGGGATCAACTACGATGTTACGTGCATGATAGTGCGTGAGTGATTCTGCGATGACGTGAATCAATTCTGATGATGAGACCATTCCGATTTTTACAGAATCAGGGAATATATCATCAAATACTGCATCAATCTGCTGTCTCAAAAACTCTGGCGATGATTCAAGAATTCCAGTTACGCCTGTAGTATTCTGTGCTGTAAGTGCAGTTACCGCACTCATTGCAAATACACCATTCATTGTGATTGTCTTTATGTCAGCCTGAATTCCTGCACCGCCTGACGAATCACTTCCTGCTATCGTTAATGCCGTCTTCATTTTTCTATTGCCTCCTTCGTGAAATCCTCAATGAAATAATCTGATACTTCGATAATTCTTCTGCGGTCTCCTATGCTTTCATTATCTGCAATTCCAATCGTGAAAAATCCTGCGTTCTTCGCTGTGTTCAATGCGTAAAAGACATCTTCAAATACTGCAACGTCTTCGGGTTTGAGGTTCATATAATCCGAACAGACCATGAAAATTTTTGAGTCGTGTTTATCGGTCTGAAGTTCAGTGCACGTGAATATCGCATCAAAGTATTCATACACTTTCAATCTCTTTAATGCTGAAGTCAAAAGCTCACGGTCTCCTGAAGTTGCAATCACCATAGAAATACTTTTATTCTTCAGGACATCAAGGAATTCACGAACACCTTCTTTCAGTTTTACATCATGAATATAGAAATCACGAATCATCTCAATAATTTCCCCGCGAATTTCATCTGATGACTTCTTCAAATCATAATGCGTTTGAAGATATTCACAGCCCTGTTCAAATGACATCACGAACAATTTTTGATTCAGGGATTCATTCTCGTGTATTCCTAACTTCTGAAGATAATGAAGGCCAAGACTGTGCCACATGTACATAGAATCAATCAGTGTACCGTCAGCGTCAAAAATTGCTCCCTTGAACGTTATCTGCATACATCAACCGCCAGTTCTCTTAGTTCATGTGCAGCTTCTCTTATGTTCTCTGAGGCAAATATTGCGCTTATCACTGCAACTCCCTTAATGCCTGAACCAGAAAGCTCACGTATATTCTTCGTGCTTATTCCTCCGATTGCCACAACAGGAATCTTTACGGCACTGCATATTTCCTTCAACGCCTCATGTGTAATGTCCACTGCGTCAGACTTTGAGCCTGTATGAAAAACTGCACCTGCACCGAGATAATCTGCACCGTTAGCTTCAGCAGTCAAAGCCTCTTCGCGTGTTCTAACTGACACACCAAGTATCTTATCCGGCCCGATTAACGCTCTTACATCTCCTGCTTTCATGTCCTCCTGTCCAACGTGAACACCGTCAGCGTCAACATCTTTTGCGAGCATTACGTTATCATTTATCACGAAGGGAACGTTATGTTCTCTGCATAATTCTTTCAATTCGAGTGCCTGATACTTGAATGCCTCATACCCTAAATTCTTTTCGCGTAACTGAACGAAACTTGCTCCTCCGAGAATTGCATCACGGACATCATCATACAGTCTTCTTCCGTTAAGCCATGTCCTGTCAGTAACAGCATATAACAGCAAGCTCCTGCTATCGAATTTCATATTTTGCTCCTTCATCGAGAATCTCGCCTGTCATGTTGTATATTGCATTTATGATTCTGTCTCTGTATGTCGCATTACCCTCGCCTGCCTGAAGACGTGAGTATCCGATTTCACCTGCGAGTCCCAGCATGCAGACGGCAGCAGCAGAGGCAGAAAGTTTATGTTCAGGGTTAGCGGCAATAAATGCTGTCATGATTCCTGAGAGCATACAGCCTGTACCTGTTATGCGTCCCATTTCAGAACGTCCATTGCGAATGACATAGCACTTCTCAGAATCAGCGACTAAATCAATTGCACCAGTGAGAGCGATAACTGAACCGTAAGATTTTGCGAAGACCTTTACAAATTCAATCATAGAATCAAGATTTGAATCATTCACCGCATCAACAGCACTTGCATCTACGCCGTGAGTATTCCCTGAACCCATGAAGAGCGTCTTTATCTCCGAAGAATTTCCCCTTATGACATCAAATTTAATTTCCTTCATGAGTTCCAATGCCGTATTTGTCCTTCGTGAACTTGCACCTGCTCCAACGGGGTCAAGTAATAACGCATGGCCAAGTTCTGACGCTTTATGTCCTGCCCTGAACATTGAAGGTATTGTCCTCGCGTTCAGAGTTCCGATGTTGATGTTCAGACCGTTGCATATCTGCGTGATTTCGTATGCGTCATCGGGATCATCTGCCATGATAGGACTTCCTCCGCATGCAAGTATGATATTTGCGACATCATTAACCGTAACGTAATTCGTGATGTTGTGAATGAGCGGTGATTTTGCTCTGACGTTATCAAGATAAACACCAAGTGACAAAAGTTATTCCTCCTTTTTTGGGATTGCCTGTATAATCTGCATATTGGGAAAAGTTTTTACTGTGAGTTTCCTACGCCGGCATTATCCGGATCAGGTTCTTATGGTCGGAATATTGATTCGTAATTCCCTCTCAGCCTGTTATACAAGCTCCCATTTTTATATGATTGCATTTCATAAATTATTATATGATAAAAAAAGTATCATGTCATTAAAATTTTTTAGTACTTGACGTTATTTATTGGAACAGGTAATATATGGATTACGTGGAGCTATGAATTATATTAACATAATTTTAGCAAACGAAATTTTTTTTTATAATCAAATTCAGGAGGCTATTTTTTAATGTCACAGGGTACCGTAAAGTGGTTTAACGAGAGTAAAGGGTACGGATTCATCACCGCTGACGAGGGTAAAGACGTTTTCGTTCACTTCAGCGCAATTCAGGGCGAGGGCTTCAAGACTCTCAACGAAGGTCAGAAGGTTTCTTTTGACATCATCAACGGGGAAAAAGGTCCGCAGGCTGCCAACGTCGTAAAACTGTAGTGTAAAGTCTCCTGCATACTGCGAAACTACGAGGGAGCAAATAAATCACTTTAAGACAAAAATTAATGAGGACTCTGTGAAAGTTACGCAAGGCCCTCATTTTTGTATATTACTTTCCAGAACCATAAACCGCATGCAGGAACATTCATAGCTGATTCAATTCTTTCACTGCCGGATAACAAACCTTCAAGCCATTCAGGATTACGTTTACCTAATGCAATTTCGTTTATGTTTCCAACGATTATGCGTACCATGTTCGTCAGGAATGATTGTGCTTTTATGCTTATGATTGAAAGTTTGCCTCGCTTGCGTATTCTGAGTGTATCAATTGTTCTGTATGGATCATCAGGACATTCACCGGCTCTGCAAAACGCTTTGAAGTTGTGCCTGCCCTGAATCATTTCACATGCTTTTTTTGCAAGCGTCATATCCCATTCATGGCCTTTGCGCCACCAGACGAAATTATTCATGAACGGAGGACAGACGTAATCATTCCAGATGAAATATTTGTATTCGCGTGAGACTGCCGAATATCTTGCGCTGAATTCTTCGGGAACGTGATAGATTTTCATTATGCGAATGTCTTCTGGAAGATAAAAATTAATTGCGAGACGTAATTTTTCGGGAGTGAAAATTTTTTCAAGTTCAAAACTTGCAACCTGGCCTAACGCATTAACACCTTTGTCTGTTCGTCCTGCTCCCGTGATTCTGACAGGAGCACCTGAGATTTTCCCAAGTGCCCCCTCGATTACTTCCTGAATGCTTATTGCGTCGGGCTGAACCTGCCAGCCTGAATAGTTCTTGCCAAGATAACTTATTTTTGCGGCATACTTCATTCGTTCACATACGGCTTCAGATACTCAACCCATTTCAGTATACCTTTACCATTGAGATGAAGGCCGTCAATCGTATACTGAACATCGAGAGCGTCACCTGATTCACTGAGCAGAAGAGGATATGTGTCTATGAACGTGCAGTGCATTTCATAAGCTGTAGTTCTGATTTTTTCGTTCAATGCCTTTATCGTTTCAAGCGGCCTGTTAGTTCTGAATTGTATGTTGTTGACCGGAAACAAACTCTGAAGGTAAATTTTCGTGTCCGTAGATTCTTTCTGAACCCGCGAGATTATCTGACGTATGCTTTGAATTATCTCGTCTGCACTCCTCCTGAAGAGGATATCATTTGTGCCTATCAGAATGAATAACTTTGCAGGTTTAACGCTTATCACTTCATCGAGCCTGTTCAGAACTCCCAGTGTTGTATCACCTGCGATGCCTCTGTTTTTGATATTGGGATTACGGAGAATCTCATCAAAAGTCACGTAATCGGTTAAACTGTCTCCGAGAAAAACGATTGAATTATTATCTTTGTTCATGGCCTCAAATATGCTCACTTTAATCTGATAGTATGCCTGACTGATTATGCCTGATGCATTCCGTCTGTCTATTCTGATGACGATTATACTTCCTGCAATGAATGCGATAATCAGAACCAATACTGCGATAATGAAATACAGAATGCGAATTTTTTTCCTGCTGTCCATAACTGCCTCCTATATAATGAATACTAATACTCCTGAAATAATTGCAGATAACACAACTGCACACGTATCTTTGAACTTCCAGGCTAACGGCTTTCGTCTCGTTCTTCCTTCTCCGCCGTTATATCCTCGTGCCTCCATAGCAACAGCAATTTCATCAGCCCTTCTGAATATTATAACGAACAAAGGAATCAGCACAGGGATAAATGCCATTGCTCTTTTAAAAATATTCCCCTGATCCAGCCTTGCACCTCGTGACAACTGAGCACGTATAATCTTGTCGGTCTCCTGCATAAGCAGCGGAATGAATCGCAGTGCCATAGCAATCATCATAGAACATTCATGAACTGGAAATTTGAATCTCTCAAGAGGATGCAGCAGAGCATCAAGACCGTCAGCGAGTTCAAGTGCGGCAGTAGTGAGAGGGAGCATAATTGCAAAGAGCATGAGAATGAAGAGCCTTGATGACATGAAGAGTGCATGAGAGAGAGCATTATAGAAAGAGTTCGTGAAAGACATAGATATAATATTGAATGCGAAAGTGAATATCACAAGGAACATAACAGGTTTAGCTGAACGCAGAAGTGAAGGCCATGAAATTTTTGACGCACGAACCAGAGCGAACAAAATCACTATCCATATGCCAAGCTCAAGAACATTATGTGCGGGAAATAATGCGGTTACGATGAACATAAGCGAGAAAAATTTAGCTCTTGGGTCAAGCCTGTGAATAAATGAACCAGTTGGTATGTATTGTCCTAAAGTTACGTTTGCGAAATTCATGATATCAGCGAAATGAAATCCTCATAGTTATATAATAACGGGAAATTTTTATTTACCTTTCTGATTTCCGATGATAATCTTAACACATCAGGCCATGCTTCCGGCTCAAGTGTATTCATGATTCCTTCAAGTACTTCATGAGGTGTGCCTTCCTGAATCACTGTTCCGTCTCCGAGCATTAGAATTCTGTCACTGAAATTCAAGGCCATGTTCAGATCATGCGATATAGTGATAACAGTCTTGCCTTCGTTGCGCAGTTTGGAGAGCATGAATAACAGTTTCTTCTGATATGACGCGTC
The DNA here is from genome assembly GCA_905235395.1 of uncultured Synergistales bacterium. Classification (GTDB taxonomy): domain Bacteria; phylum Synergistota; class Synergistia; order Synergistales; family Aminobacteriaceae; genus JAFUXM01. The sequence goes on along the minus strand of CAJOLN010000003.1, from coordinate 21,538 downwards.
TAAACCTGCAAGAGGTTCATCAAGAACAATGCAGTCAGGTTTAGCTGATAACACCGAAGCAATAGCTACGAGTCTTCGTTCACCGCCGGATAATGCAATTGGGTTACGTTTCAGGAAATCGCGAGGAAGACTGACGCATTCAAGACCGTAAAGTATAGCGTCATTGAGTTCATGATTCTTAAAGCCTGCGTTCTTAGGAGCAAAAGCTAATTCATCGCGTACAGTAGGAGAGAATAATTGATCTTCGGGGTGTTGAAACACTAATCCGACCTTCTGACGCAACGAATGAACCTCTTCACCTTTCTGCGGAATCTCTGTACCGTCGAAATATATTTTTCCTTCCTGAACTTTATATAGTGCATTCAGGTGCTGTATGAGCGTTGATTTCCCTGAACCTGTCCTGCCGATTACAGACAGCCATTCACCGCCGTAAATTTTCGCATTGATATTCCTGAGCACATAGCTGTTCATTTCGTCATACATGAATGAAAGATTTTCGATTCTGAATTTCTCCGTTGTGTTATCTCTGTGAAAGTGCGTTAATGTTTTTGGCTTAATATATGCAAGATCATCGGGAAAATTTATATTATGTTCAGCAAAATATTTATGTGCCTTTAATTCATCAGGTATCTTGAACCCTAAACCCTCTGCATTATTCCAGAACTCGGACGTACTGCCTTCCCATATGATTTGGCCATGTGACAGCACAATCACTCTTTGAATGTCATCGAAATTATCTGCTTCAATCTGATGTGTAACCTGTATTATCGTCATGCCTTCGGAATGAAGTTCGCGTAATGCATTCTCAACATCAATTCTGCCTTTTGGGTCTAACATTGCGGTAGCCTCATCGAGAATGAGACACTCAACTTTAGCCGCAAGTGCACCAGCAAGAGCGACACGCTGCTTTTCACCGCCAGAGAGTGCATACACAGCCGAATCACGTTTATGTGTCATGTTCACGCGCTCAATTGATGAAGCAACACGTTCCTGAATTTCATTTGACGGCAGTCCCTGATTCTCTGGTGCAAATGCAACATCATCTTCAACCATAGCCGCGACAATTTGATTTTCAGGGTCTTGAAACACCATGCCTATTGTGCCTCGTAATTCTCTGAAATTCATAGTCTGAATGTCATTGCCTTTTATGAGACATTTGCCTTCTGTTGGTGATTGAAGGCCGCCTAAAATTTTCACGAGCGTAGATTTTCCTGAACCGTTATGACCGAGTATTGCAATACGTTCGCCTCTGGTCACAAAAAACGAGACGCGGTTTAAAGCACGTCCCGTATGTTTTGCATCGTATGAGAACGAAACAGATTGCACATCGATTAACGGTGTATCATTTCTATTTCTGTTCTTCTTTTTCAACAAGTTCTATCACTGCCATTGGTGAGCCGTCGCCTTTCCTTGCGCCCAGCTTTACGATTCTTGTGTAGCCGCCCTTATCGAAGCTCTTATACTTCGGTGCTATATCCTGAAATAATTTCGTGGCTGCCTCTTTATGCGGCATCTTCGAGAACACTACGCGGATGTCATGAACTGAACCGCCTCTTGCACGCGTGATTAATTTTTCTGCAACTCTGCGGAGTTCTTTTGCTCTTGTTACAGTCGTAATAATGCTGCCTTTGAGAAAAAGACTTGCGGCCATGTTCCCAAGCATTAATTTTCTGTGACTGCCGTAACGTCCGAGTGTTCTGTGATCAACATGATGTCTCAATTTTCGTTTGCACCTCCCTCTTGTGATTTTGCTTCTTCGCCTGCTTCTTCTGACTGTGATTCTACTTCTTCTGCTTTGTCTTTTGTTTTCTCGAAGTTTTCTTCACTGTCATTACTGTCTTTCGCAGTGCTTTCCGGTGACTTCTTTTGTTCAGCTTTGAGTGCATAGCCCATACTCGCGAGCTTATTTTCAATTTCTGCCAGTGAAATTTTTCCCAGATTGCGAATCTTCAGCAGATCATCATGTGACCTCTGCAAAAGTTCTCCTATGTTCTGAATGCCTCCTCTAAGCAGACAATTTTCACTTCTGATTGACAGTTCAAGCTCATGAATCGAATGCATAAGCACGTCTTCAGGTTTTGGTTCCTCTTTGCCTGGCTTCTCTTTCTTGCGTCCGGTCTGTTTTTCAGTTGCCGATGTTGCAGGTACTGGAGGCATAAGCTGTGCAGTTCCTATATTATCCGCTATCTGTGAGAAGTAATCCTCTGCAATTCTTGAGGCTTCACCTACTGCTTCTTCCGGTGAAATTGCTCCGTTAGTCCAGACTTCTAGAACAAGACGCTCATAGTCAATGCTCTGTCCGACTCTTGCCGGATCTACCGTATAGTTCACTCTCTTTACTGGCGAGAAGATTGCATCAGTCAGCAATGCATCAACAGGAAGCGGCGGCTGTGAAGGTCTCTCACGTTCAGCAGAAAGATAACCTACACCGCGTTCAACATAAATTTCCATTATGAGATGTGCTCCTGGTTCAAGTGTGCAGAGAAAGCCGTCTCCGAAGAACTCAAAATCATTATCCCACGGCATATCTTTTGCTGTTATGACTCCGGGATTCTCTTCGCGTGTGAAAAAGTCTTTAGGCAGATCATCAGAATCGAGCGTGATAATCTTGAAGCCGTCAGCATTAAGTTCACTGTGTTCGGTCTTGGCTCTAATGGGAATATGTTTAAGGTTCATGAGAATTTCAATTACATCTTCACGAATGCCTTTTATCGTGCTGAACTCATGAAGTACTCCCTCAATCTTGACTGCCGTAACAGCCGCACCTTTGATTGACGACAACAGCAATCTTCTGAGAGCGTTTCCTAAAGTGTCACCGTAACCCCGTTCGAGTGGCTCAAGATATATTTTTCCGTAATCCTGAGTCTTTTCATCGATATAAACTTTAAATCTGGTGTTGTTCTCCAAATTCAAAACTCCTTCAGATTCAAAGACCACTAAACTCTTCTCCTCTTAGGCGGTCTGCATCCGTTGTGCGGGATAGGTGTAGCGTCCTTGATTAAATTAACCTGTAAACCTGCCGCCTGCAATGCTCTTATTGCACTTTCACGGCCGGGTCCTGGCCCTTTGACTACAACATCAATCTCTTTAACTCCCTGATCCTGTGCACCCTTTGCTACCTGCTGGGCTGCAATCTGTGCCGCAAATGGCGTTGATTTTCTTGCACCCTTGAAGCCTACATTGCCTCCTGATGCCCACGTGATTATATTTCCGCCCCTGTCGCTGATACACAGAACCGTATTATTGAACGTTGAGTATATATGTGCTACTCCGTAATTTATATTTTTCTTCTCGCGCTTTTTGCTCTTACGTGCCTGCGCTGTTCTCTTTGCCAACTCTCACTACCTCCTGCTATTTAGTCGCAACTTTCTTGTTCGCTACTGTCCTTCTTGGGCCTTTGCGAGTTCTTGCATTGGTCTTTGTGCGCTGACCTCTCACAGGCAGGCCAAGACGATGGCGAATCCCTCTGTAGCATCCGATATCCATCAGCCTTTTGATATTCATCGAAATCTCGCGTCTGAGATCTCCTTCAACTTTGTAGTTGTCTTCAATCTCGCGTCTCAATTTCTGGCTGTCTTCTTCGCTGAGGTCTTTAACTCTTGTGTCAGGATTCACGCCTGTAGCCGCAAGAATCTTCTGTGAGGTTTTAAGGCCGATTCCGAAAATGTACGTTAAACCGATTTCTACCCTTTTCTCTCTGGGCAGATCTACTCCTGCTATACGTGCCATTTAAATCAATTACCTCCTGACACCCTGACGCTGTTTATGTCTTGGGTTACGCGAGCAAATTACGCGCACGACACCATGACGGCGGATAACTCTGCAAAATTCGCAGATAGGTTTTACTGATGGGCCTACTTTCATTTTTTATATCACCTGAATTTATTTGTATCGGTAAATTATTCTGCCCCGCGATAAATCATATGGGGTGATTTCAACAAGCACTTTATCACCTGGTAATATCTTGATGAAGTGCATTCTCATTTTTCCGCTGACGTGTGCCAGAACACGATGTCCATTTTCAAGCTCAACTCTGAACATTGCGTTCGGCAGTGGTTCGGAAATTACACCTTTAACTTCGATTACGTCCTCTTTGCCGGAATTTGCCATTAATCCCTTACGCTCCTGTAAAAATATCCCCGGTCAATGTCTTTACCTGCCTTTATGTTTTCTAGTAAATTTTCTGCGCGTCTCAACGTCGATTGCAAATGTCTGGGGTTCTTCATCTTTGGTCTTGAAACATTAAATTTGTCAGGGCGGATTAACTTCACTCTGCCGTTTGAATCAAAACCTGCAACTACATATTCAAGCCCAGTATCTTTGCCTTGCCTTGAGATTACTACTTGGCCTATCTCGAACTCTGCCATTTTGTTAAAATCTCAGGCCCGTCGTCAAGGATTACAATCGAGCGTTCAAAATGTGCGGCATCGGAACCGTCAGCTGTCGTAACAGTCCAGCCATTAGCACCAGTGTTCACATCTTCGCGCCCGGACATAATCATAGGCTCAATCGCTATTGTCATGCCTGCCTTTAGCGTCATACCCTGCCCAGCCTTACCATAATTTGGTATCTGCGGAGCTTCATGCATCTTCTTTCCGATTCCGTGTCCTGTGTAGTCCCGAACGATTCCATATCCCAGAGGCTTAACGTAACTCTCAACTGCATAGCCTATATCGCCGAGTGTATTTCCCTTCACAGCTTTGGCTATTGCCCTGTTCAATGAGTCCTCTGTAACTTCAAGAAGCTGTTTTCGTTCTTCGCTGATACTTCCGACTGGGTAAGTGCACGCAGCATCACCGCAGTAACCATTCACATAAGCTCCGACATCTATGCTGATAATATCGCCTTCCTGAAGTATTCGATTGAAATCAGGAATTCCGTGAACAACTTCCTCATTGACTGAGGCGCATATAGTTCCCGGAAACGGTGTGAATCCGAAGCCTGGCTTATAGTTCTTGAATGCGGGTATGCCGTTATTAGCGCGTATGTGTTCTTCCGCGAGCCTGTCTAATTCACCTGTTGAGATTCCAGGACGCACAGCCTCACGCATTATGTCTAACACTTCAGCTGTAACACGTCCTGCGATTCTCATTAACTCTATTTCGTCAGCGGTCTTAATTTTTATCATGGCTCAGTAGTCCGATGACACGTTCAAAAATTTCTTCGGGCATTCCAGTTGCATCGACTTCAAGCAAAAGTTTTCTTGCCTTATAAAATTCTATGAGTGCTTCCGTCTGTTCATGAAAAACTTTAAGACGGCTTCTGATTGTCTCTTCGTTATCATCTGCTCGTCTGTAGAGTTCTCCTCCGCATGAAGGGCATTTATCGTTGTCCCAGTTCGTGATAGCCCCGCATGAACGGCACACAGCACGGTTAAGCAATCTCTTCACGATGTCATCATCGGAGACCGTGAACATAATAACGCCGTCAATTTTCGTCTTACTTTCGAGGAATTCTGCCTGCTTCACTGTTCTTGGGAAGCCGTCAAGCATGAATCCCTCATCAGGTTTGAGTGAATCGAGACGTTCACCTATCATCTGCATCACAACTTCATCGGGAACAAGTTCGCCTTTGTCCATGTATTTTTTTGCTTCAAGTCCCAAAGGTGTACCCTGATTCAGATTATGCCTGAGAATATCGCCCGTTGAAATGTGAGCGAGACCATGACGTTCTTTAAGGAAAACGGCCTGAGTACCTTTTCCGGCACCAGGCGCACCTAACAATACCAATTTCATGATTAACCTCTCAACAGACCACGCGAACGACCGCCGCCGGATTTTTTCAGTATGCCGTCATAATGCCGCATGAGTAACTGTGCTTCAATCTGGTTGATCGTGTCTATTGCAACTCCGACAACGATTAGTACCGCAGTTCCGCCGAAGTAGAAGCTGCGAACATTCAAGACTGACGACATAATATTCGGAATCAATGCAACGATTGCTAAGAACACACCGCCTCCGAGTGTTATGCGTTCCATTACGCGCGTGATGTAATCCGATGTAGGCTGTCCTGGTCTTATGCCGAGAATGAATCCTCCGTACTTCTTCATGTTGTTGGCTATGTCTGTTGGGTTAAAGACGACTGCCGTATAGAAATACGAGAAGAAAATAATCAGGGCAATGTTGCAGAGAATATAAAAGAAACTGTTCGGGGCAAATAATGCACTGAAGAACCTTCCCACAGAACTATCACTGAAGTAATTTGCAATCGTGTAGGGGAAAATCAAGAGTGAACTTGCAAAAATTATCGGAATAACTCCTGCCTGATTCACTTTCAGAGGGATAAATGTGCTCTGCCCTCCGTAAATCTTATTCCCAACTACTCGCTTTGCATACTGAACGGGAAGTCTTCTCTGCCCTTCCTGAAGCATAATGCACCCTGCAACAACGACAATCATCAAAACGATTCCGAGCAGTAATGCAACCACGCTCAATGAACCCAGCCTAACCATGCTCCATGTCTGAAGTATTGCCTCTGGGATTCTCGCAACGATACCAGCGAAGATTAAAAGTGAAATTCCGTTGCCTATACCGTGATCTGTGAGTTCCTCGCCTAACCACATGACCGCCATTGAACCCGCAACCAGAGTCAGGACAACTAAAATCCATTCGAGAACACCGACCTGCATGATTCCGAGACTGCGAAGCCATGCTGTCATACCTACTGCCTGAACGACTGCGAATATGACCGCTCCGTAACGTGTCCATTGAGTTATCTTTTTATGACCGTCAGCAGAATCTTTCTGTAACTTCTCAAGGTACGGGAAGATTACGACGAGTAACTGCATGACGATGCTTGAGTTGATGTACGGAGCAACACCCAGCGAGAATATTCCAAAACGGCTCAAAGCTCCCCCTGAAAATAGATTCAGGAAGTCCATAACGCCGCCGCCTGTACTGAATAGACTTGCCATAGCAGCACGGTCAACGCCTGGACTGGGGATGTAAGCTCCCAGTCTGAAGATGAACAGAATGAATATCGTGAAGAATATTCTGCGCTTCAGATCCGGCAGCCTGAATATATCACCCAGAGACCCGAACATCAGATTACCTCATGAGTTCCGCCGGCAGACTCAATTTTTTTCACGGCTTCTTCGCTGAATGCACTTGCTTTTATTTTAAGGGACTTGCTTAGTTCTCCGTTGGCTAAAATCTTCACAGGAATGTTCTTTTTACGAATCACTCTTGCTTCAAACATGATTTCGGGATTGACTTCATCGCCTGCATTGAACTTCTTATCGAGAACATCAAGATTCACTACCTGAAAGATCTTTGCAAATCTTGCATTATTGAATCCTCTTTTAGGTGTGCGTCTCGTTAAGGGCATCTGTCCTCCCTCGAAACCTGGACGAACTCCGCCGCCTGTTCTTGACTTGTCGCCTTTATGACCTTTGCCTGCTGTTTTGCCTTTGCCGCTTCCAGGCCCTTGACCAAGACGTTTATTCTTGTGTGTTGAGCCTTCTGCGGGATGCAAATCATGTAACGTTATCATTCTACAACCTCCCATTTAACCAGATGACGCACGTGATTTATCATTCCGCGTATCTGCGGTGTATCTTCGTGTTCAACTTCGGAGTTCAATTTCTTGAATCCAAGTGCCTTAATCGTGCGTTTCTGCCTTTCGGGGAAAGCTATTGCGCTCTTGATCCACTTTGCTTTTATCCTGGCCATGTGAATCACTCTCCAATTACTGCTGCTTCTTCAGTAGCAGTTTCTTCATTTGTCTCTTCACCTGAAAGCCCTCTGAGTTTCATTATCTCATCTGCTGTTCGGGTTATCTTTATGGCCTCAAGAGTAGCGTGTGCAACGTTGATTGCGTTTGATGTTCTGCCTGTAACTTTCGTAACAACGTCCTTCACTCCGCCAAGTTCCATTATTGCACGGACAACTCCGCCTGCAATAACTCCTGTTCCGTCTGGTGACGGCTTAAGCAAAACTCTTGCTGCTCCGAACTCACCGACTACAGGGTGAGGAATCGTATTGCCTGCATGACGAACTTCTACCATATTCTTCTTGGCCTTATCGATTCCTTTTCTGACTGCTTCAGCTATTTCTTTTGCCTTGCCTATTCCTGTTCCAACCTGAGAGTTTCCGTCTCCGACCACAACAAGAACTGCAAACCTGAATCTCTTTCCGCCTTTTACAACTTTACTTACGCGGTTAATTGCTACTACGCGTTCCTGAAACTCTGGTGCTTCTGTATCATTTCTTCTAGGCATCTTAGAACACAAGCCCTCCTTCACGAGCAGCATCAGCCACTGCCATAACTTTTCCTAAATACGCGTGGCCTCCTCTGTCGAACACTACCGTGCTTATTCCTTTGGCCTTTGCACGTTCCGCTATCGTCTTTCCGATAACTTTTGCGGCTTCTATGTTGCAGCTTCCCTTGAGTTCCGGCTGTAATGCCTTCTCCAACGTTGAAGCTGATACGAGAGTGTGCCCTTTCTCATCATCAATGACCTGAACGTAAATATTCTTCAGGCTTCTGAACACACAAAGGCGGGGTTTCTCTGCTGTACCAGAAAGAGTACGGCGGAGTCTCTCATGCCTTATAACGCGCATATCATTTCTGCTTTTCTTCTTCATCTTAGTTTACTTCGCCCCAGTCTTACCGGCTTTACGGATTATGTATTCATTCTCAAACTTGATACCTTTTCCGTGATAAGGCTCCGGCGGTCTGAATTCCTTAATGAGGGCACATGTTTGCCCAACGAGTTCCTTATCGATTCCCCTGACGTGAAATTTAATCGGGTTCTCAACAACTATCTCTATTCCTTCGGGAGGCGTGAACTCTATCGGATGTGAATAACCGAGATTCATCACAAGTTTCTTTCCCTGAAGTGCTGCACGCCAGCCTACTCCGACAATCTCCATTGTCTTTGAGAATCCTGCTGTTACTCCCGTTACCATGTTCGCAATTAATGCTCTGGTCATTCCGTGCCACGCTTTGGTCTGCTTCTCTTCGTTAGAGCGTGATACTTTGACCTGTGAGCCTTCAATATCAACATTGATTCCGGGCATTAACTTTGCGTGAAGTTCACCTTTTGGGCCTTTCACTACGATGTCATTTCCTTTAAGTTCAACGCTTGCACCTTTTGCGATTTCCACTGCTTTGCGTCCAATACGAGACATGATTTATTCTCTCCTCCTACCAGACATAGCAGAGAACTTCTCCGCCTAGACCAAGTTTATTGGCTTCTGCGCTGGTCTTCAAACCCTTTGACGTTGATAGAATTGCGAGACCTAATCCGCCCATTACGACGGGTAATTTATCGCGGCCTACATAAATTCTTCGTCCTGGTTTGCTGATCCTTCTAAGTCCCTGAATAACTCTCTCGCGATGTGAACCATATGACAAATAAATTCTTATTTCTGTATACGGTTTATCGGGATCAGTTATCATTCTGAAATTTCTTATATAGCCTTCATCCTTTAATATTCTGGCTAAGGCTAATTTCATTTTGCTCGAAGGAACATCAACGCTCTCTGAATAAATCATATTGGCATTGCGTATCCTTGTGAGCATATCTGCAACAGGGTCATTTACGTACAACTTGATTTACCCCCTACCAGCTTGATTTGACAACGCCGGGAAATACTCCCTCACGTGCCATTTTTCTGAAGCAGCAGCGGCACATATCGAACATTCTGATGTATCCGTGAATACGACCGCATAACGGACATCTGTTATGTTTTCTTGTGCTGAATTTTGGGGTGAGTGTTGCTTTGTATCTCATTGCTTTTCTTGCCATTTTTCTCCGTTACACCCCCTGATTACTCGTTCTGAACGGCATTCCTAGTCCCTTCAGCAATGCAAATGCTTCTTCATCACTCTTAGCTGTCGTTACTATTGAGACGTTCATACCTCTGGATCTGATTACCTTATCGTAGCTTATCTCCGGGAAGATTAACTGCTCGCGTAAACCTAAATTATAATTTCCGCGACCGTCGAATCCCTTTCTTGATATTCCCTGAAAATCTTTAATTGCAGGAAGAGCAAGCGAAATAAGCCTGTCAAGAAACTCCCACATCTTTGCACCCCTGAGCGTAACAGCACAAGCTACCGGCATATTCTGACGCACTTTGAATCCTGCGATTGATTTCTTTGCGCGTTTCAGTAACGGCTGCTGTCCTGTAATTGCTCTGAGTTCATTGATTGCCGCGTCCATGAATTTGATATCGAGCTTTGCATCACCAACACCAATATTGACGACTACCTTCTCGATTTTAGGAAGCTGCATGACATTTTTATATCCGAACTCGCGCATCATTGCAGGAGATACTTCACTTTTATATTTTTCAAGCATTCTCGGTGTCATTGTCATAGTTTAAAGTCCTCCGCGATCTATAATCTCTCCGCACTTTTTGCAGACGCGGACTTTCTTCCCATTCTCAAGGAAAGACGCACCGACTCTCGTAGCCTTTCCGCACTGAGGACACACTAACATAGCCTTGCTTGCGTATATCGGAGCTTCCTGCTTGATTATTCCTGACTGAGGATTATTCTGCGAGGGCTTTACATGACGTGAAACTACATTAACGCCTTCAACAACAATCAGATCTCTCTCAGGTATACGGCGAATGATTTTGCCTTCTTTGCCCTTATCTTTTCCGGTGATTACTTTCACTCGGTCATTCTTCTTTAATCTTACTGACATGATCTTTTTCTCCTACACGACTTCAGGAGCCAGCGATAATATACGCATGTACTTCTTAGCTCTGAGTTCACGACCTACAGGCCCGAATATACGAGTTCCTCTAGGCTCACCGTTTGCATCAATCAGAACAGCAGCGTTGTCATCGAATCTTACATACGTACCGTCACGTCTGCGGACTTCTTTCTTCGTGCGAACTATGACGGCCTTCACTACACTGCCCTTCGGAATGTTGCTGTTGGGAATTGCTTCACGCACTGACGCAACGATGACATCACCGATTGTGCCGTAACGTCTTTTGCTGCCTCCCATAACCTGAATGCAGAATAATTTTCTTGCTCCTGAATTATCAGCGACGTTCAAGACAGTTGTTAGCTGAATCATTTACTCCTGAACCTCCTCTGATACTTTCTCAAGTGTCTCATCTGTACCGAACACAGGTGCACGTCTCGTTACCTCAAGAAGTTCCCAGCGTTTAGTTTTGCTGAGAGGTCTTGTTTCACGAATGCGAACTTCATCACCCATACGGCATGTGTTCTCTGCATCATGAGCCACGTACTTTTTTGCACGCTTGATTCTCTTTCCATATAACGGATGCTCGGCCATTCGCTCAACACGGACTACTATTGTCTTGTCCATTTTGTTGCTCACGACTATTCCCGTTCTTACTTTACTCGGCATTGTCTGCTTCCTTTTCTGCAACTGCCTTCTCAGTCGCTATCGTTAAGAGCCTTGCAATTGTCTTTTTGACTTCACGAATTCGGCTCGTGTTCTTTAAATGCCCGACAGCATTCTGAAAACGCAGATTGAATAATTCTGTCTTATACTCCTTAATCTTTCCGGCTAACTCTTCTCTCGTAAGTTCACGGAGTTTTTCCGGCTTCACGCTCGCGTCCATCAGGCTAATCACTCCCTCCGCTACGCACCATGCGAACCTTAACGGGCAGTTTATGTGATGCTGTCCTGAAGGCTTCCTGTGCGAGATCTTCGCTGATACCAGAGAACTCGAACAATACACGGCCTCTCTTTACGGCGGCTACCCAGAACTCCGGCGCACCTTTACCTTTTCCCATTCTTGTTTCAAGGGGCTTCTTTGTATACGGTCTATCGGGGAACACACGTATCCAAATTTTTCCGCCTTTCTTCATCTTTCGTGATATTGCTACACGTGTTGCCTCAATCTGTCTGGCAGTGAGCCAAACGTTTTCGAGTGCCTGTATACCATAATCACCGAATGATACTTCTGTGCCTCCCTTAGAGATTCCTCTTAGCGGAGACCTATGAGACTTGCGGAATTTTACTCGGCTTGGCATTAACATGATTCACTATGCCCCCTTATTCGCTGGCCTGTTACGTGCAGTACGTGTAGGTGCCTGAGCTTTTTTCTCATTCTCGCGGTCTCTGTATATCCAGACCTTGCAGCCTATTACACCGTACATTGTTACGGCCTCTGAAAATCCGTAATCAATATCAGCTCTGATTGTCGATAACGGAAGCTGACCTTCGTTGTACCATTCAGTACGAGCGATTTCTGCTCCGCCTAAACGACCTGCAACCTGTGCTTTGATTCCCTTTACGCCTGCCTTAGTTGCCCGGAAGATTGCCTGCTTCATTGCGCGTCTGAAAGATACTCTGCGTTCAAGTGAGCTTGCGATTCCTTCTGCTACAAGCTGGGCTTCAACATCAGGGTTATTTATCTCATGAACGTTTACCATGACCTTTCCGCCGGTTATCGCCTGAAGTTCATTCTTGATGTTCTGAATCTCATTGCCGCCTTTGCCGATTACGACACCAGGTCTTGCAGTGAAGATCGTGAACCTTACGACAGGCCCGACACGCTCAATGTCTATACGGGAAATGCCTGCGCCTTCCCATTTCTTCATTATGTACTTACGCAGCTTTATATCTTCGTGTAACTTCTTTGCGTAATTCTTCTTGTCCGCATACCATCTCGCCTGCCATTCGCTTGACACTCCGAGACGATAGCCTACTGGGTGAACTTTCTGTCCCATTCTGAAAATTTTCCTCCTACTGACGTTCGCCGAGAGCAATCACTACATGTGATGTCTTATGCACATACGGATGAGCGCGTCCCATTGAGACTGGTCTAAATCTCTTCATCATGGGGCCTTGATTTGCATATGCCTCATGAACATAAAGTTTATCGAGATCCATTCCGTAATTATGCTCTGCGTTCGCCATTGCACTATTCAGCACCTTTAATATTATTCGTGCTGCTTTCTTGTCGCTGAATTTTAATATCACTACGGCGCGTTCTGCACTTTTCCCGCGAATGAGTTCCAAAACCTGACGGACTTTATACGGGGAAATTCTTGCGTTCTTCGTCATAGCCTTTGCGGTTTTAATCTCTGCCATGATTTACCCCTACTTCTTTTTGTCCTGTCCTGCGTGATGTCCGAACTTCCTTGTCGGAGCGAACTCACCGAGTTTATGACCTACCATGTTTTCACTGATGTAAACGGGCAGATGCATACGTCCATTGTGCACAGCTATTGTGTGTCCTATCATCTGAGGCACAACCGTTGAACGTCTCGACCACGTTTTGACCACATGCTTATTGCCTGAAACGTTCATGTCCTCTATTCTGTCAAGAAGCCTCTGTTCAACAAAAGGCCCTTTCTTTGTCGAGCGCATTTATTCTTCAGCTCCTTTTACTTATCATAACGCCTGCGGATTATCAGCCTGTCTGACGGCTTACGCTTGCGTGTCTTGTAACCCTTTGCAGGAGTTCCCCAAGGTGAGACAGGGTGCTTATTGGATTTTGATTTTCCTTCACCGCCGCCCATTGGGTGATCTACTGGGTTCATTACCATTCCTCTGACTGACGGCCTGCGACCCTTCCAGCGAGTTTTGCCAGCCTTGCCGAGAGAGATATTATCGTAATCTTCATTGCCGACCTGTCCGACAGTGGCCATGCATTCAAGAAGCACAAGACGTAATTCACCGCTTGGCATTCTGATATATGCATACTTTCCTTCTTTGGACATTAACTGTGCTGATGTTCCCGCTGAACGTACAAGTTTTGCACCGCATCCGGGCTGTAACTCGATGTTATGAATGACCGTACCGACAGGAATATCTTTGAGCTTCAACGCATTACCGGGAGTTATATCGCTCTCAGGGCCTGAATAAATCACATCGCCTACGTTCAATCCTTTGGGAAGAATGATGTATCTCTTCTCACCGTCTGCGTAATTTATCAGTGCGATTCTTGCGTTCCTGTTAGGATCATACTCAACTGTTGCTACCTTTCCGGGTATGCCGAGCTTCTCCCGCTTGAAATCTATTATCCTGTATGCGCGCCTGTGTCCGCCTCCGATATGTCGCATGGTGATTCGGCCTGTATTGTTTCTGCCTCCATGCTTTCGGAGCTGAACTACAAGTGAACGTTCTGGTTTATCTGCCGTAATATCATCTCTGCTCTGTATCGTCATATGACGACGGCCAGGTGTATACGACTTAAACTGTTTAATTGACATCTTGAATTAAATCTCCTGTTTTATATCGAAGCTCCCTCGAAGAACTCTATACGCTGATCCGGCTTCAGTTGTACGATTGCTTTCTTCCATGAACGCGTATAACCCTTCGATGCTCCTCTGCGGCGTAACTTTCCCTTAACGTTGATTGTGTTCACACCGGCGACCTTCACGTTGAATACTTCTTCAACTGCATCACGAATCTGAATCTTGTTCGCACTCTTGTGAACTTCAAACGTGTACTTATTCAGTGCCATTAATGAACTCGTCTTCTCCGTAATAATCGGTCGAATGATAATGTCATGAGCAGTTAGATTCATTTTGAATATACCTCCTCAATTTTCGCTACAACTTCCGGTGTTACGACTAAGTTCTTAGCGTTCAGAATGTCATATACGTTTATGCTCGCAACGTTAATGCATTTTGCTCCGGGTAAATTTCTCACTGACCTGGTTACGTTCAGACCATTGTTGTGATAGATGACTAATGTCTTGCCTACACCGAGTGCATCAAAGAGATTCTTGATTGCCTTCGTTGACGGCTTTTCAATTGCGTCAAAACCTTTCACAACGGACAAAAGATCTTCGCGGACTTTATCAGAGAGTACGCTCCTCAATGCGAGACGCATTACTTTCTTGTTGACCTTCTGGTGATAGTCTCTTGGGTGCGGGCCATGTGCAACACCGCCGTGTACCCATATAGGTGAACGTGTACTACCCTGACGAGCACGTCCTGTATGCTTTTGTCTCCAGGGCTTTTTGCCTCCGCCTGACACATCACCGCGTGTCTTTGTGCTTGCTGTACCCTGACGGCAGTTAGCTAAATGCGCAACAACTACCTGATGTATCGCAGGCATATGAACGGGTGTATCAAAGACTTCTGCTGAGACTTCCATTTCACCGGCACGTTCTCCCGTGAACTCGTATACTTTTACGAATGGCATTGTATTCTCTTTCCCTCCTTAGGCTTTCTTGCAGAGGGCAAGCAGACTGTTCTTTGCACCAGGTACTGCGCCTTTTACCAGAATCAAATTATTCTCAAGGTCAACGGCCATGACAGTCAGATTCTTCACGGTTACCTTATCGCTTCCCATATGTCCGGGCATTCTCTTGCCGGGAAATACTCTGCCGGGATACGATATTGCTCCGCTTGAACCTCCGTGCCTATGCTCTACCGATGTACCATGACTGAACTGCTGACCTCCGAAGTGATGACGCTTCATGACTCCTGCGAAACCTTTTCCTTTGGAGATACCCTTAACATTAATCTTCTCTCCTGCTTCAAACAAGTCGGCTTTTATTTCCTGTCCTACTTCATAGCCTTTCACGTCATCAAGCCTGAATTCCCGAAGTGTTTTCTTTGGTTCAAGATTCAATTTCTCGAACATTACCTTCTGCGGTTTGGACAGCTTATGAGCCTTAACAGCCCCGAAGCCGAGAAGAACGGCGGAATACCCGTTCTGTTCAGGGGTGCGAATGGCAATCACTGAACACGGCCCCGCAAGGACTACCGTAACAGGTACGGCTTGTCCTTCGGAATCATATATCTGTGTCATGCCGAGCTTCTTCCCCAGAATCCCTATTGGCATAATTACTGTGTCTCCTTACGACTAAAATTTAATCTGTATGTCTACACCTGACGCTAGATTTAACTGCATCAGAGCATCCATCGTCTTCTGTGTCGGGTCAATAATGTCAATCAACCTCTTGTGCGTGCGCATTTCAAACTGCTCTCTTGCATCTTTGTCCTTATGCGGTGATTTCAGAATCGTAATTCTTCCAACTTCAGTAGGAAGCGGAATAGGCCCTGAAACTCTTGCTCCAGTACTCTGTGCTGTCTCTGCTATCTGCGCAGCCGATACGTCAAGCACTCTGTGATCGAATGACTTCAACCTTATGCGGATTTTGCGTGCCATGATTATCTGCCCGACTTTACTCGATTATTTGTGTTACGACTCCCGCACCTACTGTGTGGCCGCCCTCACGAACTGCGAAGCGTAATCCTTCTTCCATTGCGATAGGAACGATTAAGTCAACCTCAAACGTTGCGTTATCACCAGGCATGACCATTTCAACGCCCTCTGGAAGTTTAATGTTGCCGGTAACGTCCGTAGTTCTGAAATAGAACTGAGGCTTGTATCCTGCGAAGAACGGTGTATGTCTTCCGCCTTCCTCTTTCTTTAAGACGTAAACCTCACCCTTGAACTTCGTATGAGGAGTAACTGAACCCGGCTTTGCGAGAACCTGACCGCGCTGTACTTCGTCCTTATCGATTCCGCGAAGAAGTACACCAACGTTGTCTCCTGCTTCTGCACTGTCAAGAATCTTCCTGAACATTTCAAGTGATGTCGCAACTGTCTTGCGTGTGTCTCTGGTCATTCCGACGATTTCAACTTCCTCGCCTGCCTTGATGATTCCGCGCTCAACTCTTCCTGTTACGACTGTGCCGCGTCCCGTAATAGTGAATACGTCTTCAATCGGCATAAGGAACGGTTTATCAATCTCACGGACAGGATCAGGAATGTAATTGTCGCATGCATCCATAAGATCAAAAATGCACTTGCATACAGGGTCATCTCTCTTGCCTGTGCCTTTTTCGAGAACTTCAAGTGCTGAACCGCGAATAATCGGAATATCATCGCCGGGGAACTCGTACTTGTTGAGGAGTTCGCGTACTTCCATTTCAACGAGGTCAAGAAGTTCGGGGTCATCAACCTGGTCTGTCTTATTCATGAACACAACGATCGCAGGAACGTTGACCTGACGAGCAAGCAATACATGTTCACGTGTCTGTGGCATCGGGCCGTCTGCGGCACTGACAACAAGAATCGTTCCGTCCATCTGTGCAGCACCAGTGATCATATTCTTGATATAGTCTGCATGTCCCGGACAGTCGATGTGTGCATAGTGCCTCTTTGCTGTCTGATATTCAACGTGTGCAATGTTAATCGTGATTCCGCGCTCTCTCTCTTCGGGAGCCTTATCGATCATGTCATATGCTGTGAATTCTGCATTGCCCTCTGTAGCAAGGCACTTCGTAATAGCCGCTGTAAGTGTCGTCTTACCGTGATCGATATGCCCAATCGTACCAATGTTCAAATGGGGCTTGTTGCGTTCAAACTTTTCTTTTGCCATAACTTCATTTCTCCTTTATTTACTGCTAAATTCTTCCCTGCAAAATCTTTTCACTGACTTCTGCGGGGGTCTGTTCATAGTGATCAAACTGCATCGAGTAACTCGCACGTCCTGATGTCTTGCTTCGTAAGTCCGTTGCATAACCGAACATTCCGACTAAAGGCACAAATGCACGTATGATTCTTGCGTTTGCTCTAACGTCCATTCCGTCAATGCGTCCTCTCCTCGATGACAAATCACCAATGACATCACCAACATATTCCTCAGGCGTTACTACTTCAACTGACATTACAGGTTCCATAAGCACAGGGTCTGCGCGTTTCATGGCCTCCTTGAATCCCATTGATGCCGCTATCTTGAACGCCATCTCTGAGCTGTCGACTTCATGATATGAACCGTCAACTAAAGCTATCTTAACGCCTATCACAGGATAACCTCCAAGCACACCTGACTGTACAGCTTCTTCAAGTCCTTTTTCGACTGCCGCAATGAATTCCTTCGGGATTACACCGCCTACAATCTTATCTTCAAACTCGTATTTGCCGCCTTCAAGAGGTTCAATCTCAAATACAACATGACCGTACTGACCTCGTCCGCCTGACTGACGGATATACTTTCCTTCTGCACGTGCTGCCTTCCTGATTGCCTCACGATATGCTACTTGAGGATTTCCTACCTTCACATCAACTCCGAACTCACGCTTCAGCCTGTCAACGATTATCTCAAGGTGAAGTTCTCCCATTCCTGATATTACGGTCTGACCGCTTTCCTCGTCATTGTGTACCTTGAACGTAGGGTCTTCGTCAGCTAAGGCCGTCAATCCCTTTGAGAGTTTCACTTTATCATTCTGAGTTGCAGGTTCCACCGCGAGCGATATAACTGGTTCAGGGAATTCAAGACTCTCAAGGACTATCTGATTCGATTCATCGCAGAGAGTATCGCCTGTTCTCGTTGCACGCAGTGAAGGTACTGCTACAATCATTCCTGCTTCCATTGAGTCAATATCTTCGCGCTTATTTGAGTGCATTCTCATTATGCGTCCGATTCGCTCTTTCTGCCTCGATGTCGGATTGTATAACGCATTGCCCTTCTCAAGTTTACCCGAATATACTCTCAGGAAACATAATTTTCCCAAAAACGAATCAGAAGCAATCTTGAATGCCAATGCCGCAAACGGTTCTTCTGAATCACTGTGTCTCTCAAGAATCATTTCAGGGTCATCAGGCGAAAATCCTTTAATAGGCGGAATATCTACCGGACTTGGAAGATATTCAACAATCGCATCAAGCAACGGTTCTACGCATTTGTTCTTGAATGCTGATCCGCATAATACCGGCACTGCTTTCAGGCTTATCACTGCCTCTCTGAGTGTCTTGCGAATCAATTCAGGACTCACTGGCTTTCCCTCAAGAAACAACATCATAATATCATCGCTGAAATCCGATAACGCTTCTATTATATTGTCTCTTCCCTGCTTGGCCGACATCGCAAGTTCTGCGGGTATTGGTCTCTCTGTTGGATTCTGGCCAAGTACACCCGAAAAATAAAATGCTTTCTGTTCAATTAAATCTACTACTCCGGCGAAGTCATCTTCTGCTCCAATCGGAAGCTGTATAGGAATCGCATTAGCTCCAAGCCTCTCACGCATGGCACTCACTACTGACGGAAAATCTGCACCGATTCTGTCCATCTTATTGACGAACGCAATTCTCGGAACATGATATTTATCCGCCTGTCTCCATACCGTTTCGGATTGAGGCTCTACTCCTCCTACCGCACAAAACACCGCTACAGCTCCGTCAAGTACTCTCATAGACCGCTCTACTTCCGCTGTAAAATCCACGTGGCCTGGCGTATCAATCAGGTTGATAGTATGGCCCTTCCACGCGCAAGTTGTAGCAGCACTCGTGATTGTTATTCCCCTCTCACGTTCCTGCTCCATCCAGTCCATAGTCGCGGTTCCCTCGTGAACTTCACCGACCTTGTAATTGCTTCCTGTGTAATACAGTATACGCTCGCTTGTCGTAGTCTTTCCTGCGTCTATGTGGGCCGCTATACCTATATTACGTACTTTTGAAATGTCCTGCAAAAATTTACACCTGCAATACTAAAATTTTTACCAGCGGTAATGCGCAAATGCCCTGTTCGCTTCCGCCATTCTGTGAGTATCATCACGGCGTTTTATTGAAGCTCCTTCATTCTTATAAGCGTCCATTAATTCACGCATTAATCTCTCTGACATAGGCATTCCCTTTTTCGCTCTCGCAAATGATACTATCCAGCGAATCGATAACTGCACTCCGCGTTCCGGCGTTACTTCTACCGGAACCTGATACGTTGCTCCTCCTACTCGGCGGGGACGTACTTCAATGTTCGGTGTAACGTTCTTCATTGCAGTCTCGAATACTTCAAAAGGTTCTACCCCAAGTTTCTCCGCTGCCTGCTCAAGTGCTCCGTAAAAGATTTTCTCGGCAAGGCTTCTCTTTCCGCCCATCATCAATGCACTTATGAACCTTGATGCTGCCGGGTTGCTGAATCTTATATCCGGCACTGGCGGACGCTTCTTCACATGTCCTTTTCTCGGCATCTTGTGTAATTCTCCTTCTGCTAATTCGCTTTCGGTCTGCGTGCTCCGTACTTTGAACGGCTTCTCTTCCTGTTCTCCACACCACCGCAGTCAAGCGTTCCTCTTATTATGTGATAGCGTACACCTGGAAGGTCTTTAACTCTTCCGCCTCTCACTAACACTACTGAGTGTTCCTGCAAGTTATGTCCGATTCCTGGAATGTATGATGTAACTTCGATTCCGTTCGTCAATCTCACACGTGCTACTTTCCTTAATGCTGAGTTCGGCTTCTTGGGAGTTATCGTATATACACGTGTGCATACTCCTCTTCTGGCCGGATTCCCCTGCAATGCCGGAGAATTACTTTTGCTCTTCTTCTCTTCACGTCCAAGACGCACTAACTGATTAATTGTTGGCACAAGTCTCTGCTGTTGAATGATTCTGTTTTCGGGTTCATGTTACTGCCCTATCAGCAGCAGATTACACCTCCTCTCTGAATATTACGTAAAAACAGCCTGTTAATATTAGCAAATAGCTATCTTCAATGTCAACACTTGCCTTTATCTGTTATCATAGCCAGGCTCATTGTAAATCAGGGCCATGAATTCAAGATTGCTGTCTGAATTGTTCTCAATTGAATGCCATTGTCCCACATCAATCACGCATACATCTCCTGCATGTACTCTTGTCTTTATGCGTTCTCCGTTCTCTGATATCCCCTCGTAGAAATCTCCCTCGCCGCTGAGAATATAATACGGCTCAGTGTCATGAACATGCTGATGCCAGCCTACGCATGAACCTGGAAGCAATACCATTCGTGCATACAGTCTCCCGTGACCGTTAAGCTCTTCCTTTGAGACGATCTCATATCGTATTGCCTTACCTTTTCCGTTTGCAGGCGCATCTACTTCTACACCTTTGACTTTGCGAATCATTCTGCTGTTCGTCCTCCTCAAAAAAAATTTTATTTTCAAATTATAATTCACATAATGAAAATCGAATCACGAATCAAAAATTCAATTGCATTAAAGAATGCACACTTAATCGCCGAAAAAACAAAACGAAAGGAAAAATACATCATGAATAACACAATTGACTCATATACAATTTGGTATTTGTTGTGTTATTATTCCAAATGTACAAGGTGCAGTTCTTGTGTGATCTGCTTGAAAAGAAATAGGCAGGACATGCATAAGGGGGTTTTCATCAGTTACTAATGTGGTCAGGGCAGAGGAATTCTCACAGCTCACATCACTAAAACCTTGGGGAGGTGAAATGCTCGTATATAATATAGAAAGTGCGCAGGGAGGCGGACACTTTTTCGGGTTATTTCAAAACGAAAGAGTATCCATAGGAAAGGATTTTAATGTCTTATCGTTATATCCAATACAAGAAAAATAAGGATTAATTTCATGAAGGAAAATGAAAAGGAGGTCTTATTCATGAAAGTAAGTAGAAAAGTATTAGGGCTTATTTTGATAATCGGAATGCTGCTCACGTGTGTGGCATCTGCGCATGCTACTGCAACGAAGCCTCCGAAGTTCAAAACCAGCAAACTCCCCGATGCAATTTGGGGCGAAAAATATGAAGCTACGATTGAAGTGCAGGACAACACAGATTCATCCGATGGAATCGTTAAGGTAACTATAACGGACAAAGCCAGCACCGACCTTAAAGGCTATGGACT
>CAJOLN010000002.1 GCA_905235395.1 uncultured Synergistales bacterium | reverse complement strand
TATATCCGCACTTGTAACTAGTTCTGCCGCATCACACCTCGCACGTATCTGCTCCATCAATGGCACAATGTCATTCACAAGACTATCAGAACGTTCACGTGCATTCATTCCCGAAAGATTTTCACGAAGACCGTAAAGCATATTCGCATCATGAATCAATGCATTCTTAGCCTTCCCTAATCCTGTAACGTAATCCCTCCATGGGGACATATCACCGAAATCAACATCGTCAAAGTAAAGCATCGAATTTCTCTCAAGAGTAAGCTGCTTCGATATTGCTGGTAATACTCCCTCATATAACATGTCATAAAGTACTGCCGCTTCAACCTCAAGACCAGTCGCAAAACTTTCCATGCGAATATCACGAAGATTTTCGAGTTCATGTGATTTGTACACACCGAGACTTTCAAGCAATGATTTATTCTCTGGCTTCAGGAACAATTCTATCCTGTCGGGTATGCTCTCCGCCTCAATAAGACCTCTTCTCTTCGCTTCCTCGCGCCATTCTGAACTATATGCGTCACCCTCAAACAAAATGTTCTTGCCCTCATTGAACGCTGAACGTGAAGCATCAATCGCCGCATCTATCGGTTCAAGCCCTCGCGAAATTCCTTCTTCTGTTCGCCGAATCAATTCATCAATTCCATATGCCCAGATTGACGCAAACATCGTAACCGGCAATGCAATACTCTGAGATGAACCAGGTGCACGGAATTCAAATTTGTCTCCCGTAAACGCAACTGGTGATGTCCTGTTCCTGTCCGAATCAAACGGTATTATGTCTGGAAGTTTCGAGAGTCCCAAATCCAGCGTACCCTTTTCAGGAAGACTCGCATCTCCGTATTCGTTCAGTCTGCGAATCAAATCCGTCAATGCAGAACCAAGATACACGCTCATTATTGACGGCGGTGCTTCATGGCCTCCAAGCCTGAAGAAGTTTCCGTATGTTGCAACACTCGCCTGAAGCAGTGAATGATACTTCGACAATCCGAGTACCACTGCCGACATGAACGCAAGAAAGATTACGTTCCTTCTGTGTGAATTGGACGGCTTGAGCAAATTTCTTCCTTCACTGTCCATTAGTGATATGTTCGTGTGCTTACCTGATCCGTTCATACCCGCAAACGGTTTCTCATGGAATAGCAATCTCAGTTCATGCTGACGTGCAAGTTTCCTCATCGTTTCCATTAAGATTTGGTTCTGGTCGCATGCCCTGTTTGCATCACTGAAGAGATGTGCGAACTCGAACTGACACCTTGCAACCTCATTATGTCTCGCGAGAACACTAACTCCTAACCGCGATAAATCACGTTCAACATCTTCCATGTAACGCAACACTCTCGGAGGAATTGCTCCCATATAATGATGATCTAACTTCTGAGCCTTCGCTGGCTGTGCTCCGATTAATGTACGTCCGCAGTGCCTTATGTCCGGCCTGAGCTGTGCACGTGGTCTGTCTAACAGAAAATATTCCTGTTCTGCTCCTGCGGTCATCTTCACGTAACGCACTCCACGCTGTCCAAGTGTTCGCATTAACTTCAATGCACGTGTCTCTAATGCCTCAAGTGATCGCAGTAACGGTGTCTTGAGGTCTAAGCTCGTCCCGTCATATGACAGGAAGACAGAAGGAATATAAAGAGTTCCGCCTTTTGGAGATTTCACTATGAATGCCGGGCTTGATATGTCCCATGCTGAATAACCTCGTGCCTCAAACGTTGATCTGTTTCCTGCGCTCGGAAAACTTGACGCATCAGGTTCTCCTTGTGCTAAATTCTTTCCTCTGAAGGTTTCATGTCCGTCTAACGTGAAGCTCTGATGTTTCTCCGCAGTCAGTTCCGTTAAAGGCTGGAACCAATGAGACCAATGCGTTGCGCCTTTTGAGATTGCCCAGTCCCTTAATGCTCCTGCAATTATGTCCAGCGATTCAGGAGTTAATCTCTCTCTTCCTTCCATTGCATTTATTACCTGCGTATAGATTTCTGGATTCAATTTCTCCTTCATCACATTCAAATCAAACGTCAATGTCCCAAAAATTTCCCGTTGAGGCTGATATTCTTTCTCTTGCATTATTTCACTTCCTATTATGCAGATTTATTTTAAAATTTTCTGCTTAAATTTTAATTTATTCTAGTTTATGTATATTTTTATGTCAACATAACAAAAATGACCTCCCGATTTTATTTCAGGAGGCCATGCTTTTATTCTTAAAAAGTTTATGCTAAGAATTCTTTCAATACGAATAGTGCACTCAATACTATCATTAGGAATGAAACGTCCTTGAACTTTCCTGTGAGTATCTTGATGAATACATAGCTCACTATTGCGAATTCAATTCCTATTGCGATTGAGTATGCTAACGGCATCATGAAGAAACCCAAAAGTGAAGGTATAAGTTCTGTCCAGTCATCATAGTTCAGATCACGCAATGACATCATCATGTATATTCCAACGATGATTAACGCAGGAGCTGTAGCATAACCTGGAACGATTCCGACAAGAGGCGTGAAGAATATTGCACATATGAATAACAGTCCAGTAACTATTGCAGTTAAACCTGTACGTCCTCCCTGTGCTACTCCTGATGATGATTCTACATATGATGTTACCGTTGATGTTCCAATAAATGCTCCTGCCATTGTCGCAACTGCATCGGCCATTAACGCACCTTTAGCACGCGGTAAGTTTCCTTTCTCATCGAGAAGTCCTGAACGATTGCACACACCTACGAGAGTTCCTAATGTATCAAAGAAATCAACGAAGAAGAATGTGAATACGACTATCCAGAATTCCGGCGATTTAATCAATGAGAAGTCTAACTGTCCTACGAGAGGCATAATTGACGGAGGTGTTGATACAAAAGTTTCAGGCAGTTGTGTATGACCTAATGCGATTGATATTCCTGTTACTACAAGAATACCGATTAGGAGTGCGCCTTTTATGTTCCATGCTGTAAGTACGGCCATTATGAACAGACCGAGCAATGACATCATCATCTGAAAATTATTGCGGATACTTCCGAGACCAAGAAGTGTTGCATCGTTATTCACAACTATTCCTGCTGACTGAAGACCAATGAACGCTATAAATAATCCAATTCCTGCACTGATACCTATTTTGAGTGTCTTGGGTATCGAATTCATGATTGCTTCACGTATTGATGTCATCGTAAGTACTGCGAAGATTGCTCCTTCAATGAACACTGCCGCAAGTGCCATTTGCCAAGTCACTGGTGCACCGTTAATCTTCATGTTCAAGACTACTCCGAATGCAAAGAATGCGTTCAGTCCCATTCCAGGAGCGAGAGCAATCGGGTAATTCGCGAAGAATGCCATGCAGAAGGTACCGAGTGCAGACGCAAGACATGTTACGACTACAAGAGCGTTGAAGTCCATACCTGTTTTGCTGAGAATGTCAGGGTTCACGAAGATGATATACGACATGGTTACGAATGTTGTTATGCCCGCTAAGACTTCGGTGATAAAGTTTGTGCCGGTCTCGCGCATATTGAATAATGACAAGTTAAATCACTCTCCAAAAATGAAAATGAGTGTATATTATCTCACAAATATTTTCTGAATTCCGCCTTTCGTTATGTCAATATATCCTTTGTCAGTGATTCTCAGTTCTGGAATTACGCTGAGACATAAGAACGATAAGACCATAAACGGATGAGGAATAAGAATTCCTGTTCTGACTGCGGCATCTTCCATGATTGTCAGTTCACGCGATACTTCTTCGGGTTTCAGATAGCTCATGAGTCCTCCGATTGGCAGTGCGAATTTCTCTGTTACGTTCTTTCCGTTGGAGACAACGAGACCTCCGCCCATATCAGCGAGTTCATGAAGAGCAGTGATTATTGATTCATCATCATAACCAGCAACAACAAAGTTATGTGCATCATGTGCAACGCTCGAACCTACTGCACCGCTATGAATTCCTAAGCCATGAACGAAACCTACAGCGAACCTTCCACTATTACGATGACGTTCAAGCACAACTATCTTTGCGATGTCATTTTCTGAATCACTCACCACATATCCATTTTCAATTTTGGCTTCAAGTTCAAGTGTCTTCGTTAAAACTGTGCCTTCTGTAACTCCGATTGCTTTTATGATTTTTCCTTCTGCCTTCACACGTATGTCTTCAACTGACGGAATTTTTGTTACTTTCGTCTTAATGGCGGGCGCAATATGTTCCTGTTCGTAAGGAACAAATACATCTTTATCTCTCACAATCTGCCTTCCGTTCTTGAATACATCATTGACAGTGAATTTTTCATCAATCACTTCTGAATCAAGAATCGCAAAGTCAGCCAGTTTTGACGGAGCTATTATGCCTCTGTCATAAAGTCTGAAATATTCTGAGGGTGAAAGTGTAACCATTCTCAAAGCAACGAAAGGATTAATCCCTTCCTCAAGCATGATTCTCATTTTCACGTCCATATGTCCCTGTTCAAGAAGGTAACGTGCTGTAATGTCATCACTCACTACCATACATCGTGAAGCATTAAGGACATTATCGCGTATCAACGGAAGTAATGTTCTAAGATTTGGGAAACTTGCTCCTTCACGAATCATAATCCACATTCCGCGCTTGAGTTTCTCACGTGCTTCGTCCAACTCATTGCATTCATGATCTGAGTTTATCCCCGATGAGAGATACGCATTGAGAGCGTAGCCTGTAACATTGGGTGCATGACCTGTTAAAGGAACATTTCCGGCCGCAAGAATTTTCCCCCACACTGAAGCATCGCCGTTTATCACCGCAGGATAGTTCATCATTTCAGCGAGATGCCAAGTGTATTCCTTCATGAACATCGAGTGTATTGCTGTCATATCAAGTTCCTCATACGCTGATTCGTAATCGCTCGCTGGTACGCATGAAGGTGCTCCGAAAAATACATCAACGGGTAAATCCTGAGAAGCCCTGAACATATACTGAAGTCCTGACATTCCGAGTGCATTTGAAATTTCGTGAGGGTCAGCCATTACTGCACTTGTCCCGTGCAAGGCGGCAATCTCTGCAAATGCTCCAGGTGTCATCATCGTATCCTCAATGTGAACATGGCCGTCTATCATTCCGGGTATTACTACTCTTCCTTCTGCGTCATATTCTACTTCTCCGTCATATTTCCCAATGCCCGCTATCTTTCCTGAATACACTGCTACGTCTGAAAGTTCATATTCATTCGTGAAGATGTTCGCTATTCTTGCGTTTTTTATCACAAGTTCTGCGGGTGTATCTCCACGTGCTATGTCTGCTATTCTCATTATGCATTTTCTCCTTTGTTCCTGAAGATGAATAACTTGCTTGCTATATAGTTTAGAATGATAACGACTGCACAGCTCACAATTTTTACGCCTAAATCATAAAACCCTAATACATCAGCGAATATAAACATGATAACTATGTCTAAAACTCCTGTTGAAATTCTGCACATAAAGAATTCAAATAATTCCGGAAGAACTGGGTTATGTGATTGAAAAACAAACTTACGGTTAGCCCAGAATGCGAAAAAGAATGCGATTAACCATGAGATTATGGACGACGGTACGACAGGTATAAACAATAAGCGTGATACGAGCCAGTATGAGACAATAGCAATAACTGTTGTTATACCTCCTACTATTCCATAGATGATCAATTGCTTCATGAAAAGGGAATCATCTCCTGAAAGTTAAAAGATGAATCATTTTAGCATAGACTTTATGAATTCTGCTGTACGTTCTGCACTCTTACCATCTTGATGCATGTTCCCTATATCTCTCCATTTCCGTCTGCCTTCACACATTATGTCCCTATGATGAATCACATTCAGGACGAATTCACGAAGCTCTTTTGAATCACTTAATCTCTCTGAAGCCTCTGATGATATTGCATCGAAATCGACAGCAAAGCCTAATCCCTTTCTGTAGCTTTCAACATCATCAATTGTGAGTGCTATCGGTCTGTCTAGGAGTAAATAATCCCAGAATACAGAAGAATAATCTGTGATGAGTGCCTCTGAATGTGCAATGACTTCATAGAGTTGAAGGTTACGACCAAGAATATCAGGGTCATGAATCATGTGAAAGTTCGAGAGGGTTTCACGCTTCACTATGTCCATATCCTGCGCAAAATGTGGCTTATAGAGTATGTGAATGTTCATGTCTATCAGGAATGAATTGAAATCTCTCAGGTTCTGAATGTCATAGAACAACGGAACACCGATATGATTGAATACTGAGCCGGGAGCATCATCTCTGGTCTTGCATCTATGAATTCTGAATGTCGGTAGCCAGATGATATATTTCCCGTTCACAATTTCGTTTATCGCTTCTGGTTTCGATTCAGCATAAAAATAATCGCATCGTGGAAAACCGGTATAGATGAACTGTTCTTTTCTGCCATTGAGATATTTGACGAGCATATCATCAAATGAGTGTGATTGAATGCACGCATAATCAATACGAGAGCCTTTGAGACTTGCGGCATGAGCAGCCTTGATTGGGCTTCCGTGAGAAAGATATAATGAAAGCTGAGAACGTTTGAATTTTCTACGAGTGACGTTACACTGAACTAATGCTCTGCATCTCGACATATAGTACAAGTACTTCAGCTTTTCACGCAGAGTTTTTCTTTCAGAATATATCACATCATCTGCTTCTTTGTGAATCATTCCATGATGAATGAACCAAACATGTTTATAGTCAGGCATCAGCTCTTTCAATTTCAGGTACAGAGGATAAGTGTTGTCTGTGAAATCAGGATAGCTCTCGTACAGAATAATTTTTTGGGAAGGAACAAAAAAGGAAAGAAATTCTATTATTGTGCAAACAGTAAACCTGATAATACGCTTAATGCATTTCTTTACGAACGCAATAATAGCGTTGGTCGTTGGTCGTTGGTCGTTGATCGATTATAGCTTTGTTATCGTGCATTTGTCAATCTCCTTTATGAATTTTCCTTTATGAATTTGAATATGCAGACCTCAAAGATTTTTCTTCTTCGAAGTCCGCAATTCATGAATGAATCTATTTCTTCCTTCTTCGTCTGGTTTCCTCTGCCTGAAACATAAAATTATGCTTCGCGGCCATGTTCCCGCTTAGAGGCATTTCAACCCACCCCCATGCCGTTACCAGTATGTACCTCAATGTTATTCCCTGCTCACTCAATGCATCTACATGATGTATATACTTCGCTATCTCATCGAATACAAACGTGTCACTGATTATCCATACTCTCCTGCAGCTTCCTCTGTTGAAGACTGCCGCATAATCTATTGCGTCACGTAATCCTGATTCATAGTCTGAAGGTGCTATACTCACTATCACCGCATCGGGCTTGCCGTTAGGAATTTCTGAACACGGCATTACATCTGCATATTCCTTCACGCTCTCAAGCCTGGCAGTAAGTCTGCTCAATTCATCTTCGTCATCTGCAAACTGAAACAATGCACTGAATATATCTGCATCTTCACTATGCTCCGTTTCTGGATTTATCATCTCTTTCATCCATTCCTGAACCTGTTCAACTGCATAAAGAATGTACTGCGGGTATTCAGATTCAGAAATAGCATTCATCAAATCACTCATCATTATCTTTTT
The DNA here is from genome assembly GCA_905235395.1 of uncultured Synergistales bacterium. Classification (GTDB taxonomy): domain Bacteria; phylum Synergistota; class Synergistia; order Synergistales; family Aminobacteriaceae; genus JAFUXM01. Next base: position 35,985 of record CAJOLN010000002.1, on the reverse strand, counting down.
CTTTTGTGTCTTCCTCGCCTCACACATTTTTCATCACGCTCCTTTATATATACTCACAGCTAGTATTATACAAGTTCCCGCAATTGTTGATATTACCGTGTGAATCTCACTGCGCATTATCACATTAACATCAAAATCTGCATTTATGTCTTTCTTCGTGAATTTCACAGGCCAGAAACGTTTTACTCTTTCACAATATGATTCATATTCACCTCCGAACTTTTTCATCAGGAAATCTTCTTCATATGGGATAATAACCAGAACATAAAGCACAATGAACGAAATTACGAAAACTATCACGGCATTTAATCCTGCTATAACTGCCCAGCCTATGCCTATCATGAAATTTCCGAAGTATAAAGGGTTACGCATTAACGCATACGGGCCTTTAGTTGAAAGTTTCAGTGCTTTCACGTTCTCGCCGCGATATAAGCCGATTACTCCTGCTGACCATAAACGCCATAACTGACCTGCAAAAATTAACACAAGACCATAAATTATTTGGCTGAATGAAGGAACACGGGAGATTATAAGCATGAACACAAATAGCAATGTCCATAAACCTCCGCGCATTTTGAAGAACCATTTACGCATTATTCATATCACCTTCACGTTTGTTTCGCGCAATGTTCTCCGTCACTCCCCAGCCTAACATACGAATCACGACAACTACTCCCATAAATATCGAAATGTAATCCGTGAAGAAACGGCATATTATAGACATGATACCGGCCATGTTCTGAGGCATTAAAATACTGTACAGTAATGCTCCGCCTCCTTCTGCTACTCCGCTCGCTCCAGGTGTAGGCACAAAATACAGTATGAACATAAACACTGCCTGAACCGCAATCGTCTGCACATATCTAAATTTCAATCCCACTGCTGACATTAAGACAGGAAGAACTGAGAACAATGCGAGAAGATGCAGTACAGAGAGAATAACAGAGAGTATGAGCCAGAATTTTCCGGAATTGAATGCTAACTTGAAGTTCAGAATATAATTATCAACTTCATGATCAAACCATTGAAATATTTTTATCACTCTGCGATTTGAATTCATGAATTTAAATCTCCTAAGCCACATCACAATCACGCGTGCAAGTTTCTTGATGAGTTCTGGTTTTGCTATCGTGAATGCCACAAATGCCCATGTAGCCAGTATCACAACAAATACATACGAGACTAATCCCTTGAGGAATGGACTTCCGGCTAAAATCTCAGGGTCAAGCAATAATGCAGCAGGAACAGAAAGCGTGAGAATTAAAATCGTCAGCATTGTTCGCATTAATGTTATCGCTATTCCCTTGCCTACAGGAATTCCCTTTTTATACAGCACATACACCTGAAACGGGCCTCCTCCTGACTGCATAGGTGTAACTGCACTTCCGAAATAGTTCAGCCACGTTAAGATTATTCCAAGTGAAAATGAAACTTTTTCTCCGGCCGCATATGACAATGCACAGAACCTTCCTGCATCACATATCCATGCTCCAAACACTACACAAAGTGCCAGAAGCAATTTTATTTTGTCAGCATGCAGCAGTGAATGTATTGTATGAGCATCAACACTCTTTATGATGATGAACGCATTAACTCCGAATGCAAGAATTATAAATATAATTAAACCTTTTCTGAGAGACAAGTTAAATTCCTCCGTAGTATGATAATGACAGTATTATAATTGACATCGGGAGATGATAACAGTGAAAAGAATAGCTTTATCCGTATTATTGCTTCTGTTTGCGTCCATAGCTTCAGCTAGTGATGTTGAAGTATGGCATGATCCTTCGTTCAGACTGAATGAACAGAGAAAAATTTTTGTCTTACCGGCTGAGACAGAACTCAAAGCAGGAAAGAGTTTAGCACCAGTGAGAAGCCAGAATAAACAGATAATGAACTGGCTGATTGATGCTGTACGTTCAGGAACAAAAAGAAAAGGTACGAATATAATAAAGCCTGTTGATGAATTAATTGACGATATGAAATTCATTTACAGCGATTCAGACCCTAAGACAAGAAATTTCTTCGACCATGCCAAAGAAATGGGATATACGGCATTCATACGCACGTCAATATGGCAGAACTTCGAGACGGAACATGTTCCTGAAGAAATTAGAACTTACACAGTATATCGTGAAGTTGAAAGACGAGACCGTCATGGAAGATTAATCGAGGTTCTGAAAATTCCGGAAGAAAAAACAGAAGTTATTCCTGCTCATGATGTCACTTATCTTTATACCGTGTGTCAGCCTACAATGTATTCCATTGATGACTTCGACGGAGACTATAAGGCAATAGTTGTTCATAAAATATACCGTGAGTATCAGGGCGGTGATGTCATGGGAGTAGTTGAGAATATCATTAAGGCATCAATGAAAGAATTATTTGACCAGCCTGAAGCAAAATCAAACAGAAGAAGATGAATTTTTTTTTGCCCCCCTTTGTTATGAGGAGGGCCTTTTTTTTTCATGCATACTGAAGCATTATCATGTATAAACCTGTTCCTGCAATAATGCTCAGAAGTGTATTGCGTTTCCATATGTGAAGTGAAATTACGAGGCCGCAGGATAAAGCCTCAGGCAGAAAATATGTACCTGTATTCCTGAGACAATATACAAAAAGCATGGCCATTACCGAATAAGGCAGTACCCTTCCAAGATACAGAATTAATGACGGAATTTTTTTCCTGAATGCAATAAACGGAATGAAGCGCAAAAAAACAGTAACAGCACCAGCAGTTATGATGAGCATAAACGTATCATACATTCTCAATCTTCCTCCTGAAAATGAAAAGTGAACATGTAATCACAATCATTGAAGGTATCAGAAAATTATCTGCACCGAATATCATCAGGCATAATACACTTGAAATAAGCCCTGTTAGAGCCGGAATGTGATTATCTGTATTCAGCCATTGCTCAACACATATACTCAGGAATAACGCGGTCAACGAGAAATCTATTCCACGTGCATCAAATTTCAGTACCTGACCTGCAAGCGAACCTGCAAGAGTACCAATGAGCCAGTAAGAATGATTGAACAGAGAGACCATGAAACAATAATCTGCATCATTTGCTTCACAGACTAATGAATATGTCTCATCAGTGAGAGCATAAATCACATAAAATTTTTTCAGGCCGTGAATATCATGATAGCGTTCTATCATTGAGAGACCATAAAATAAATGCCTTGCGCTTACCATTAAGGCAGTCAATGCACATGCACCTAATGTTACGCCCCCTGAGAGCATATCAGCAAGAACAAACTGCATTGTTCCTGAGTAAATCAATATGCCCTCAGAAAGAACTATAAACGCATTATAACCCTTTGAGGCCATGAGTATCCCGAAACCTAATCCGAGTACTACATAGCCTGTCATGACGGGTAATGTATCTTTAAATGCACGTTTTACTTTGTCAGCTCGCATGTAAGCTCTTCACCTTTGAGGTTTACACTTATCTTCGTACTTTTGTCATTCATTTTCCCTGAAAGCATGAAGTCCGCTATCTTATCTTCAAGCATTGACTGTATTGCCCTCCTCAATGGACGCGCTCCATACTTCGGCTTGAATCCTTTTTCAAGAATTTTTGCCTTCACATCATCTGATACTTCGAGTTTCACTCCTTTAGTGTCTAGTCTTACTGATAAATCATCAAGCATGTTATCAATAATTTTCAGGAGATTATCACGCGATAACGGTTTGAACACTGCAATCTCATCAATGCGGTTCAGAAATTCCGGCCTGAAGAGTTTATTTGCTTCCTCAATGATTATCTTCTTTGAACGTTCCCAATCTCTTTGTGTCTGGCTCTCCGCATTCATTCCAAATCCTAATGAATTACCCTGCTGTGCTTCCTTCGCTCCTACATTGCTTGTCATTATGATTACCGTGTTTCTGAAGTCTACTTTTCTGCCTTGTCCGTCAGTGAGTTTGCCGTCATCAAGAACCTGCAATAATATATTAAAAATTTCAGGGTGTGCCTTCTCGATTTCATCAAACAGAATCACGCTGTATGGTTTGCGTCTCACAAGTTCAGTTAATTTTCCTCCGCTCTCATGACCAACATATCCGGGAGGTGCTCCGACAAGTTTTGAAACTTCATGACGTTCCATGAATTCGCTCATATCGATTCGAATCATCGCGTCATCTCTGCCAAATAAGAATCTCGCAAGACATCTCGCAAGTTCTGTTTTTCCCACTCCTGTAGGCCCCATGAACAGAAAGCTCCCTATTGGCCTTCGCGGGTCACGCAATCCTGTACGTGCTCTCCTTATTGCACGTGATACCGCACTTACTGCCTCGTCCTGTCCGATTAACCTCTTCGATATCTCCTCTTCCATTTTCAATAACCGCGTCGTCTCAGCTTCCGTTAATTGCTTCACTGGTACTCCTGTCTGTTCTGCTACAACTGACGCTATATCTTCTGACGTGATTTTATGCTTTATATTCTTCCGTGCTTTATGCCATTCCTGAAATGCATGATCAAGTTCGTCTGAAATTTTACGCTCAGTATCACGAAGATGTGTCGCTAATTCATACTGCTCTGACATTACAGCCTCTTCTTTCTGTTTACGAACGTTATCCAGTTCCTTCTGAATGTCATTTATGTATTCAGGAGGCTCTAGTGATAAAAGTCTCGTTCGCGCTCCTGCCTCATCTATCAGATCTATTCCCTTATCCGGTAAAAATCTGTCCTGAATATAACGTGATGAAAGTTTAGCCGCCGCATCTATAGCATCTTCCGTGAATATTACATTGTGATGTGTTTCGTATTTATCCTTCAATCCCTTCAGTATCTGTATCGAATCGTCTACACTCGGTTCTTCTACCTGTATTGGCTGAAATCTTCTTTCCAGTGCCTTATCCCTCTCTACATACTTGCGGTATTCATCTTGTGTCGTTGCTCCGATAAGCTGAAATGCTCCACGTGATAATTCAGGCTTCAAAATATTTGCCGCATCTGTTGCTCCTTCCGCATTTCCTGCCCCGATTATCGTATGTACTTCATCTACAAATAGTATCACATCTCCTTTGCTGTCCGTTAATTCCTTCACTATCCTTCGCAGTCTCTCTTCAAATTCTCCGCGATATTTTGTTCCCGCTACTAATGTTCCCATATTTAGCTGAACTATTCGCTTATCCTGCAATGGGTCAGGAGCTGTCCCTGAAGCTATCTGCCTCGCTAATCCCTCAACTACTGCTGTCTTTCCTACTCCTGGATCTCCTATCAGAACCGGATTGCTCTTTGTCCTTCGACATAATACCTGCATTACACGTTTTATTTCTTTCTCACGCCCTATTACAGGATCAAGTTCGCCGTTTCTCGCACGCTCCGTTAAATCCGTCCCAAGATGATCAAGTGTCGGTGTTCTAACTTTCGTTTTTCTCTTACCGTCCGTATCTGTCTGCTTCCCGTAATCACGGTTCATGTTCCGCCCTGTCCCGTTCGATATTAATTCGGTCACCTGCTTCAATACTGCCTGCGGTGTTATTCCCATTGACCTGAACTGCTGTACTATTAATCCCGTATCATCAGCAAGAAGGCCAAGTAATATATGCTCACTGTCTACATAATTCACTCCCATTTTCCGCGATTCCATCATCGACAAATCTAACGCACGTTTCATTCTCGGACTTAATGGCAAATCAACAGGTTTTGAGATTACATCTTTTGATGTTCCGATTAAATCACGCATATGTGCCGCAAGATTATCAGGATCAACTCCAAGTTCACTTAATGCCTGACATGCCACGCCTCCGCCTTCGCTTAACAGTCCGAGCAGAAGATGTTCAGGTTCAACCATAGTATGCCCCATACTCAACGCCTCATGATGTGCCAACTGAATTATTCTCTTTCCTCTTTCCGTGTAGAACTGCCACATTATTTTTTTCTCCCTTCTGCCTTAAATCAGCATTATTCCTTTCAGCATTCGTTTCAATCTTTCCGCATTCATTCTGTTAAACATTTCCTGCGGTATATCAAAATATTCAACATCATGATTAAGTGATATCTCTATCAGTAATTGTTCTCTGTCCGTGATTAATCCTCTGTCTTTCAATCTCAGTAAAAGTTTATGCGCACCATGAAGCGAAATGCTGTTACCTATCAAATCCTCTATGTGTCTCTGCTTTTCTTCGGGATTTTCACATGTTATCCTCAATATCCTTATGTATCCATGCTCTCCTCTCCTGCTCTCAATCAGATAACCGTGTTCGGGTGAAAATCTGCTTCTCAAAACATAATTTATCTGACTGGGTACACATTCAAATCTCTCTGCCAGTTCCTTACGTCTCAATGATACAAAGTTTTCTTCTTCTCCTTCAAGCAATTCAAGTATGTATTGCTCAATCGTATGAGTTAAATTTTCTTCCATTGTGACCATCTCCTTTAGCAATCTGAAAGTTTAACTTATTTTGTCCATAAAAAAAAGACCCGGAAAATTTTTGCTTTCCGAGTCTCATTCTTAAATATTATGCTTCTGTTCCTGGTTTCACTTCATGTTCCGTAACTTTCTGTGGAGCTTTTTCATCTGCTATCAGTTGTCCGTCTCTGAATCTCAATACACGTTCTCCCCATGTCGCTATGTCAGGCTCATGCGTAACAACAATTACCGTTGTACCTTCCTGATGAAGACTTGAGAATATCTTCATGATTTCAACCGTTGTCTTTGTGTCTAATGCTCCAGTCGGTTCATCAGCCATTAGTATCGGTGCATGCCCAACGATTGCTCTTGCTATTGCTACCCTTTGCTGCTGTCCTCCGCTCATTTGATTCGGCCTATGGTGAATCCTGTCTCCTAATCCTACTCGGTCTAGTGCTTCTTTGGCCGCTTTTGAACGCTTTGAACCTGATACCCCTCGATACAGCAAAGGAAGTTCAACGTTCTCTATTGCGTCAGCTCTCGGAAGAAGATTATAGCCCTGAAAAACAAATCCTATCTTTTGATTGCGAATGTCAGCAAGTCCTGCTTTGTTCTGATCTTTCACATCTATTCCGTCAAGAAGATATTTCCCGGACGTTAAGACATCAAGGCAACCGAGTATGTTCATCATGGTAGACTTGCCTGAACCTGAAGGCCCCATGATACACACGAATTCACCTTTATTGATTGAACACGTTACATCATCAAGAGCACGTAATTCTATATCTCCTGTCTTGTATATCTTAACGAGATTGTATACGTCTATTATCGGCATTAAGTTTTTCTCCTCAGTCAAGATTATGTTCAAGCGTCATTTGTTTTATCCTGTCGTCCTTATTGAATTCAAAATTTATCATCTCAAGGTCATTCAGACGGTACAGCCATAAATCAGGATTATCAGCTTCAGGGGTTCCGAGCGTATCAAGCACAACCTGCCTTGTATCTCCTACATGCAAATCTCCGAACGCATAATTCTCATTCGTAACTTCAACTGTGCTCAGTGCATCTTCAATGTATACCAGACGGCAGCCTTCATACTGCAATGTCTCTTCTCTGAGATCCTGTTCTGCAGGCTCAAAGTAAAATTCATCTTTCTTTACACGCTTAGGCTTACCTAGCAATACACGCGTCTTCTCTGGTCTGATTCCGAAGTTCTGCATGATATTCACCTTAAGAGCATATAATCGCTTTGATTCGTTTTCAGGTTCGTATATGTAGATATACTTAGCTAATACCCACGCTTCCCCTTTGTCTATCGGATTCTCTATCCTGTACCATTTCTCGCCTTTATGACGCGCCTCAGATAAGACTATTACGTTCTGATATTCATGAATGCGTCCGAGTATCTCTGAATCTGTTCCGGCTTTATCCCTGTATCTCACGTAATTGGCTGAACACATTCCGATTGCAGGATATTCTGTGCATGACGCAGAACCTGTACACACGATAACAAACATCAGTGCAAAAATTATTTTCTTCATCATAATTCCTCCTTTAACGGCTGAACTGCAATTCTTCACCTGAAGGATAACTCAAAGTGTAATCAACAAGAATCGTTTTCGTTTCTCCGGCTTCAAGTTCAATTTCCCACATTAATTTATTCTCGCGGTCTCGTTCTTTTGGTTCTGGCTCTATGCTCTTAACCTCAAGTTTTATTTTTTCATTCGTAGGTATCGGCAGCCTGTCACGAACTGTTACGCGTCTATGTTCTTTTGTTCCGTTCGTTATTTTGAGCGTGTAGCCTGATGAATTCGTTCCGCTGAACCATGAACTTCCCGTTGTGCTTATCATTGCTTCTTTCTTTGACGTTATTTGAGGTGCATAGCCAAACGCAATTTTCTTCTGGCCAAGTCCATACTCAGGAATTGATGTTTTTCCTGCCGGCATTCCGTCTATTCTCAGTTCTGCTTCTCCGGGTATCAGCGCAATATTTCCCTCGTTCATGCTGACAAGTATCCACACATCGCTTCTTTGTTCCGGTATAAGCTCAAATATAATTTTTCCGTTGAGTTCAAGTTCTCCATGCATGAACAATGCCTCTATGTTATCGCCCGTGAGTGTTCCTTTGCCTGCTATTATGTGGTCTGACAGTGTAGCCTGCATAGAAGGTTCTTGTGTACGCCTTGAACCTGATGCTCTCATATAATTTCTTTCTGACATCTCCATTGGTGCCGCATAGTCATACATAACCTCTTCCCTGTAACGTTCCTTCGGCTTTATGCTCACTTTCAGAGGATTCAATTCTGGGGTACTTACACTCTCATTCGGTCTCTTTGTGTGAAATGTCACATCACCGGTGTAATCAAGTCCTGTATGCTGAGATGCACGTGTCTGAATTCTCGTTGTGATTTTTCCTTCATGACTGTTTAAATCCATAATGTATTCAGGTTTCCATTTTGCATTTGAAGTGAATGCCTCAAATTTAATTTCTTTGCCTGCCTTTATGTGCCCTGATATGCAAATTAAACTTTCAGAATTAACTGGCTTTCGTTTTTCATATTCTTTCATCAGCAACTCTGCTTTGTCGGATTCTTCTTTCATTTTCTGATTCAGTTCCGCTATTTCATTCTCTGATGATTCCTTCATGCTCTCTGACATCTGAATATACGCAATTATGTCTTTTGCGTCTGTCCGCGTGGGAGGCTGCGCCTTATTGAGAAGTTCAAGTGTGTGTTCAATTGCAGATTTGCGAGTCTGAATTTCACGGATTGTTTGACGTTTTGCTTCAAGCTGTTCATGAATCTCCTGAAGTGATTCTGGTATCCATTCTTCGCGTGACTGCCTGAATATCTTTACATCATCGAAAATATCAGGGTCAATCATCTTCACGCTGTCTATCTGAAAAGCTCCTGGTATCTCTGCATTGAATGTATCGCCCTCAGTCTGAAGAGTGAACGTGAATTTTGCGCCGTTAGGGTAAAAGTCTATTGCTGTAATTTCTGGTATATCTGCAAATGACGGCCTGACCGTGAGACATAAAAACACGGTTAATGACATAAGAAATCTTTTCATGATTGAAATTCCTCCTTTTTGTTTTTATATCAGCATATTATTGCACGTTTTTATTAATTGCGCCTGAATATCACGTGCACATACACGTTTGGCATTCTCCGCATAGACCTTTAGAAATCAGCCATTCTTCTGCTGGGTGATAACGCATTGCAAGATATGAAGCTGTCTGAAGGTGAAGACATTTCACTGTTATTATGTCCGTGTATTTCATTCCGCCTATTCCTGTTCCGATTAAATGTCTGAATATGCCTTTGTGATATTTTCTTATGAAAGATAACTGATGTGTGTTAATCTGTGAGAGCCTCAATGTCTGATGAGCTATATTGTATTTTCTCCATTGATGAAAGAATTTTCGTTTCGTCATCCAGTCTTCAAGCTCATGAACTCCCTGCTGTGATTCAATCATGCCTGCCCTGTGAATTAAATGCGGACACATGAGCCAGAAATTTGTGGGAAATAATCTTCCAGTTTGAGATATGGGTTTGCAGACGATAACCTGAACTTTTCCGAACCGGCATCGTCTGGCACAACCCGATACTATTTCCAAATCAAACCGCATACCTAATAGTCACGGCTGTTCCTGCGTCCCTTTGAACCTCTTGATGAACGTGATGATGACCTCGATGAATTCCTCGTGTTCAAATCTGTTATCTTGGCCTCACTCGTCTTCAGAAATGCACTCATCTTCTGTTCAAAGCTCTCATTGCTTCCAACTGGCGGAATATTCATCGCTTCTCTCATATCATGATAGTCATGCACTTCATGAAATTCTCCTGACGGCCTCGATGATCTCATATCACGTTTTGGGTATGAAGGTTTTTGCTGGTGCTTAGGAGGTTCCATTGTCTGCTTGAGGGATAAATCTATCCTTCCGCGTTCATCTATCCTGATGATTTTTGCCTGTATCCTGTCATTCACCTTCAGAATATCGCTGATGTTCTTCACAAACGAATACGACAATTCTGATATATGTATCATTCCCTTTCTGCCGTTCTTCATGATCCGCACAAACGCTCCGTAAGGCATAATCTGTTCTACGGTGCATTCTGTTATTTCACCTTCATGCAATTCGTTCTGTACTGTGAGGTCAGTTGTCTTAGCCTCTGACATGGTATAGCTCCTTGAAAGAAAAAAATTTTTGTCACACCCAGCGCCATTCAGGTTTTTCTCCGAAGCCCAGTCTCCTGATCAGATATACGCCTTTTGCTTTATACTGCCTGCTTTGAGGGTTATACCAGACTAAGAGGGTTCCGCGCTGTTTGTTCCAAACTAATTTTATCACGGCACCTTCAACTATTGGCCCGTACCATGCAAGCAGCATCTCATTATTGAGCAGTTTGGGCTTCACGGACTGATACTTCAGCATGTCCGATAATTCAAGCGGCATATCCCGAATCAGTTTCATTGCATCATGCACTTTGATTTTGCTTTTCACTTCATGACTGTATGCCTTAACGTTCTGCTTAACATATCTCTTCACAAGATAGCTTTTTGCATTAACCCTGTACTCAGAAAATATTCTGCTTTCTGCTCTGCATTTCATTTTTATTGAAGATGTCCATGATGTCACGTTCACAGTCATAGAAGGCTCAATCCTAAATACATTCACTTCATGTTCAAGTGTATGTATGTCTGGAGGTTCAAGATTGAAGTCATCAATTCTATAGACATCAATATGTTTTTTGATATGCCTTGCGAAGTATGAACGTATACCCATTTAAGCTCTTCCAGTTGCAAGATATGATAATGATTTCTGAAGTCTGTTGAAAGGTTCAAGTATATTCATGCTCTTTCCTGCTTCAGTGAGAATTCCTGCTGACTGTTCAACTTCATCTGTCCGTGTTCCTTCAGGGAATTCAGCTCTCAGCGGGGCACCGTTCACATATGCCTGAATGAGATAAACATTAGGTTCTGCTGATGTCTCGATGTGACCGTGAGCATCAAGAGGAACATGAGGACTTTCCTCAAGCATTACTGATTTGATTCTGCTGACCGTTTTTAATGGTTCAAGAATTTCCTCGTCATTGCAAATCCATATCTGTGGGTCATTGCTCACAGCATCAAGAAGATTTTCAAGGATTAAACTCTGTTTCGCGTATGCACTGAATGATTCGCCGTAAAGAATTCTGTCCAATGCTTCAGGTCTTAATGGATCAGTGCGTACAAATTCTTTCGGTATTCCTCGTGTATCAGTGATGAGTGCAACACCTCGCAATGAACTATCTGTGCCTTCAATCATCATGTAGCCGAGAAAATTATTTGCCATTTATCACATTCACATCCTTAATGTTTATTTGAAGAAGTCATGATCGTACTCTTCATCATTATTATCTGTCGTTTTAGCCGAAGAGTTTTGCGTATGCTCTGTACTTGTTTGCTGTGAAGGTTTTTCATCTTCATCTTCTTCATCATAATCTGAATCATGTGCATGACTGCGGCGTATTGCTTCAACTTTTGGGATTTGAACCTGAACATATGTTGCGGCATTATTGATTACGTACCAAAGGCCGTCTTCATATTCCTTCACCCAGATTATGCGGGGGCTGTCTGCTCCTGAACTCCTCAGCGGAACTTTGAGATAACCGCCCGGATCTCTCGTGAATTTCCCTGCGTACATAATTCTGAAGTGATCGGGATTCATTGCATAGTTATTCTCAGGTGATGAACCCCTCGCGAAACTCCTGAATGCGTAATTGTAATCAGGGTCTTTCATGCGTTCCACGAACGTAGCATAATGTGTTGAACGTTCAATCGGACGATCTGAATGAAGAGCATAACGAAGCATTTTCGCACCTTCCTTGCGTGTCTCAGCATTCATGTACGCAAATACTCCCTCAAAGTATAACTTCACTGCTCCTTCTGGTGTAGTGCCTTCTGTCTGGTAACGTTCTTTGAATTCCTTATAGGTCTTCGGCAATGCGGCATGAACTACACTTGCGGCTGACAACACGAATAACAATACTGCTAAAAAAACTTTCTTCATGAGAGTTCCTCCTTAATTTTTGACGTAATAATAATCCTCAAGGCTTTTCGCAAAACTATACGAACTCACAGGTGTATCATGAGTTCCTGAATCGTATTTGAATGCATGGCCAAAACTGTACGGCATATTACATTTCACAACGCCCTTCAATGTCTTCATGTTGATTATTTTATCGGGCTGCTGCTCCCAGTCTCTCAGAATGAAGCTGTCATTTTGAAGTGAGTAGATTATGAACGGGTCATTACAGCCGGGATTTACACACCACCATGATGAAGTTGCAAGACAGTTTAATCTTGCTCCGTCTTTTATCACTGCGATTCTTGATGAATGCTTGAGCACTTCACTTATGGGCAAATCACGTGTCATATTGTATTCAAAATTATGTATCATTTTCCCTTTGCATGGTTCAAGATTCGCCTGATAGTTACTGAGCTTGAATATCCTGTTAATCTGATTGGAGGGAACAAGGAAATCAAGTTGTGAGAGATCATCTCCGTCTATGCTGTAGAAATATTTATCGCAGTCATCACAGCGATACGACCTTATTGGAAGTTTAATCTCCGCATATGCACTCACGGCACACAGAAGAATAAACGCGACAGACAGCATGAATTTTTTCATTATAATTCAACCTCCTTAGTTCTTGACCCAGTAAAGTTTTTCAGCATTCTTTGCAAGGTCAAATGATTTTGCGTCATTCGTTCTCTTCTTCGCGAAGATATGACCGTAAACTTTCGGTTCAGGACATTTCGTTATAGCTCTGCCTTTCAAATTGAAAATTTTATCCTGCTGTTGTTCCCAGTCTCTTATATTGGGAATGTCATCATTGAAGAAATAAAAATTTTTCTTGCAGTACACGCATTCCCATTCGACTATCTTTATGCCGTTAAGAGTTTTTCCGTCTTTCACTGCCGCAATATATTCAGATACATTTGACTTTGATAGATTACTGACCTGCATTGAGTTCGTAGTCTTCTTCTCGAAATGATGCCATTTGCTTCCGCCTTTGCACTCAGGAAAATTTTTATCATACTTCCAGAACTGAAAGATATATTTTATCTGTTCACTTCCGTTATGAAACTTCCTGTCGTCAAGTTCATCTCCCCGAAAGCTCCTGAATTCCTTTCCGCAGACTTTGCACTTGTAGACGTTGAACTCAATCTTTTGGTCAGCATGTGCAACTGATGCCAGCACGATGATAAACATGATGAGCATGAAAAATCTTCGCATTATGATTCAAACCTTCTTTCGTGAAATTTTTGTTGCCGCTATTATAGCCTCATATACTTTCAAAAACTTGAATTTTCTGATAATCTTTCCTGAAAAAAATCAGAAGGGAGAAATTCATTCATGTATGAAATCGTATTAATCCGTCATGGTGAATCAGCGTGGAACAAAGAGAACAGATTTACGGGCTGGACAGACGTACCACTGTCTGAGAAGGGAATTGAGGAGGCAAGAAGTGCAGGAAGACTTCTCAAAGCGGAAGGCTATGCGTTTGATTATGCATTCACGAGCGTATTGAAACGTGCAATCAAAACCTTATGGCTTGTTCTTGAGGAAATGGACAGAATGTGGATTCCGATTCAGCATTCGTGGAAGCTCAATGAGAGACATTACGGTGCTCTTCAGGGACTCAATAAGGCAGACACGGCGGCGAAGTTTGGAGATGCACAGGTGAAGATATGGCGACGAAGCTATGATATTCAGCCTCCAGTGCTAACGAAAGATGACGAACGTTATCCGGGACATGATCCGAGATATACAGGTCTCACTGAATCAGAACTGCCTTTGACAGAATGCCTCGCTGATACAGTAGCGCGTGTTGTTCCGTATTGGAAGGAAAGCATTGTACCTGCAATACAATCGGGAAAGAAGATAATCATTGCGGCACATGGAAATTCACTTCGTGCATTGGTGAAGTATCTCGATAACGTTTCCGACAAGGACATTCTCGAACTCAATATCCCTACAGGTGTTCCTCTGGTATATGAACTCAATGACGATATGACCCCGAAATCACATCGTTATCTTGGAGACGCGGAAGCAATAGCAAAGGCACAGGCAGCAGTAGCATCACAGGGAAAAGCGAAGTAGGTGAACATCATGCATTTATCCGAAAGAATCAAGGCGTTAAAGATCTCACCTATACGAAGGCTAATCCCGTATGCTGATGAGGCAAAAGCACAGGGAAAGAAAGTGTATCATCTGAATATCGGACAGCCAGACATTAAGACACCTGAAGAATATTTTGAGGCGGTCAAAAATTTTCACCCTTCAACGATAGCATATCAGCCTTCACAGGGTATCATTGAGTTACGCGAGGCAATAAGCAATTACTACAAGGCCATGAACGTGAACTATGAGCCAAATGAAGTGTATGTTACATGCGGAGGAAGTGAAGCGTTACAGTTCGTTGTGATGATAATATGCGATCCTGGCGATGAGATTCTTGTACCTGAACCTTTCTATGCAAACTACAACACGTTCGCGAAACTCGCACTTGCTAAACTTGTTCCGATTCCAACGAAGGCAGATACGGGTTTTCATCTTCCAAGTGAATCGACAATCGAAAAACTCATCACATCAAAGACACGTGCATTCTGGGTGTCTCATCCCTGCAACCCGACGGGAGTAGCCTATACGCCTGATGAAATTGGAATGCTTGTACGTCTCGCAAAAAAACATGACCTATATATCATCGCTGATGAAGTGTATCGTGAATTCATATATGAATCTGGAACATTCATGAGCTTTGGTGATGCAAAAGATGCATTAGACCGTGTTATCATGGTAGACAGTGTATCAAAACGTTTCAGTGCATGCGGAGCACGTATAGGTTGTATAGCGATAAAGAACAAAGAGTTTCTTGCGGAAGTCATGAAGTTATGTCAGGGAAGACTGAGCGTATCTGCAATTGAACAGGTAGGAGCTGCGGCATTATATTCCACACCTAAGAGTTATCTTCAGGAAGTCAACAAAGAATACAAAATGCGCCGTGATGTTTTATATAATGGCCTGAAGGAGATTGACGGCGTAATATGTCATGAACCTAAGGGAGCATTCTATACAATGGTGAAGTTACCTGTTGATGATTCAGAGAAGTTCATAATCTGGATGCTTCAGAATTTCGACATCAACGGTGAGACTACTATGGCGGCACCAGGATCAGGTTTCTATGCACAGCCCGGATTAGGCGTTGATGAAGTAAGAATGGCATATGTGCTTAAGAGTGAAGACTTAAAGAAGGCATTGAACATTCTGAAACATGCATTAGCGGCATATCCCGGAAGACTTGAAGCGATAAAGGCATAAAAAAAATTCCCCTCAGCGATTTAAACTGGGGGGATTAATATTCTCTTAATGATTCGCGGCATCTAAACCTTTGTTCAAAGCACAGATAGCACAAGCCTCTTTTGCACTATGCAATGTTCCGCATACAGGGCATTTCACAAGATCACTTTTTGCCTCGAAGAGTTCAACCTTTCCGCAGTCCTCACACGTATAAATATCAACATGAACTCTGTCTGCTTTAAGAAGAGCACTGCCCATAGGATAGCCTGCTTCTTTGAGTTTCATTGCCTTATTGCATACTGGACAGATTTTAGTATCTGACATTTCAATAATTCCGCCTTTCGTAACAAAAATTTCACGCAATTATATCACGTTACTTTTTCGCGTTCTTGTCTATTGCTTCCCAAAGACCAAGCAGATATTCAGCACCAAGAGCGCGGTCATAAAGTCCGTAGCCTGGTCTGCCTTTCTCGTCCCAAATCATGCGTCCGTGATCTGGTCTCACATACGTGTCAGGGCATGTCTCATATATTGCCTTCATAATCTCGTACATGTCCAAATCTCCAGTGCATGAGAGGTGAGCGGCTTCACGGAACTGATGATGTCCGAGATACTTCACGTTACGCACATGCATAGCTCCGATTCGATTCATGCTTCCGAAGTGCCGGATTATTTCGGGGATTTCGTTATACGGATTTGAACCTAACGAACCAGTGCACAGGCAGACAGTATTAGCCGGTGAATCATGAAGCTGTACTATCTTGTCATAATCATCTTGTGAGTGCGCAATTCTCGGAAGCCCGAATATAGGCCACGCAGGATCATCAGGGTGACATGCCATTTTCACGCCGAGTTCTTCGCATACAGGGATTACTGCATCAAGGAAGTACTTATAATTCAATCGGAGCATATCGGGTGTCATGCCTTCATACTGTTTCAGTGTGGTCTCAAGCAACGCCAGTCTCTCAGGTTCCCAGCCCGGTAACGTGAAGCCCTGTGAATCTTCTGCTGTTTTTCTGACGATTTCAAGAGGCCCCATATCACCGAGTTCTTTTTCATCGAAATATAATGAATTGCTTCCGTCTTCAGGAATTAATCTCGCAAGGTCAGTGCGCAACCAGTCAAACACAGGCATAAAGTTATAGATGATGACCTTAACACCATGACGCGCTAAATTCTTTATGCTCTCAATGTAATTCGTTATATATTCATCGCGTGAAGGAAGTCCTATCTTGATATCCTCATGAACATTCACACTCTCAATAACTTCAAGTTCAAGTCCTGCTTCATGAACTTCATTTACGAGTGCGGCTATCTCTGCGTCTTCCCATACAACTCCTGCTGGTTTGTCGAGCAATCCCATTAATCCGGTCATGCCTGCAATCTGCTTAATATACTTCAAAGGGATTGGGTCTGCTTTGCTTCCGTACCATCGAAAAGTCATTTTCATTATACGCATTACCTCCTGAATGAAAAATTTTTTACGATTAAATTATATATTATTTTGTCTCATTCAATGCGCTCAATGAAAACGGGATAGCAAGAAGGAACGTAAAAGCATCAGACATAGGTTGAGCCATTATGACACCATTAAGGCCAAAGAAATTTATTCCTATCTGAAGTGCAATGAAAAGCATTATTCCCTGACGTGATGCCGCCAATATGCTCGCTCTTATTGTCTTTCGTATGCTCTGAAGGTACATGTTGGATATAGTGACGAACCCAACAGTTGTATAAACTATGCATTCATATCGTAAAGCGCGTGAGCCAATTGAAATTAAATCTATATCATCAGGTCTGAAAATAGCAATCACATTTTCTGCGAAGATATAGCCCGTTATGCTTAATACACAGCAATACGCACTTGTCGTGATGACCGTGAACCAGAATGCACGCCTGACACGTGAAAATTCTTTTGCTCCGTAATTGAATCCGCATACAGGCTGAAAACCCTGACCGAACCCCAGAACCATTGACGTTGAAAACATGATTACTCTGTTCACTACTGATAATGCCGCTATAGCAGTATCACCATAGATACCCGCAAGCTGATTCATGTACGCAAGAGCAAAACTTGCAAGCCCCTGACGACCCAGTGAAGGAAATCCTCCCGCCGCAATCTCCTTGTAATGTGCAAATGCAGGCTTGAAATTTCTGAAACTGATTTTAATTCCGTCTCCTCGTCCTGTGAGCCTTAGAAGAATAACGAAACTCACAAACTGAGATAACATTGTTGCAAATGAAGCCCCAGATACTCCCATTCCGAACGTAAAAATAAAAATCGGATCAAGAATGATATTAAGGCATGCCCCGAAGGTTATTCCAAGCATGGAAGTAAAAGCGTTCCCCTGAAAACGCATTTGATTGTTCATAACGAACGAAGACATGATTAACGGCGTTCCGATTAAGATATACCTGAAGTAAGCACGTGCATGAGGCAGAATAGTATCAGTTGAGCCTAAGAGTTTAAGCAGTGAATCCATGAAAATAAATCCCAGTGATGCGATTAATACTCCCGCAATGAATGACGTGAAAAATCCCGTTGACGCTATCAGTGCAGCTCCTTCTCTGTCCTTTGCTCCAAGTGCACGCGAGATGTAATTTGCGCTTCCGTGTCCAAAGAAGAAAGCGATTGCCTGTATGAAAGCCATGTATGAAAAAACTATTCCAACAGCGGCAGGTGATTGAATATCAATTCTGGCAACATAAAACGTATCGGCCATGTTGTATATTGCACTTATCATCATAGTTATCATTGAGGGAACTGCAAGACGAAGCACTAATTTTTCAACAGGCTGCCTGGTCATCATTGTATATTTTCTTTCCTGAGCATCTGATAAATCCTTATGCATTTTTCATTATCTCCTGAGCATCTTTGAATTGCTTAATGATACAATTAAACGAAAAAATTACCATCTATGAAAGGCATTCTTTAATTTTGCGTATGAATAATACTACAGTCTTTATAAGGCCCTTTTTAGCTTTTTCTCAGGCTGTGACAGATATCTGCTTATACTGGTTCAGCTTTGCGTTAGTTATTGTATTATGGCTTTCAGATGACGTGACAAGTGTTTTTGATTTTGAAACAGCAACATTCTTCACGGGTACTATGCTGACTGTTTTTTATTTCAATTCACTTTATAGTTTTCAAAACTGGCTTCTCTGGAATGAATTCAAAGCCATTCTGAAATCTTCCGTCTTAATCTTACTGGTGATTGTTCTGTATCTTTATTCTCAGAAATTCAATATCTCCCGATTTATACTCACTGTAGGTATATTTATTTTTGTGCCTTTGTGCCTGATAACGCGATATGCATTCAGGAGAATTTTTTTTGCGCTTGGACTTCTCTCAACGAACATAATAATACTAGGTGCGGGCAGAACAGGAAAACTCTTTGCAGAAAAAATAACTGAGCATAAATTCACGGCATGTAAAGTTGTGGGCTTTCTTGATGATGATGAAAGCAAACAGGGAAAATTAATCGCAGGCTTTCCTGTACTTGGCCGTCTTGATGATTTAGAGAGAATGTACAAAGAGAAGCAAATAGATGAAGCAGCAATTGCAATTTCTACAGCATCACGAGATCTTTTAACGCACATACTCAGCATGACAGAATTTCATGTGAGACAACTGCATTATATTCCTGATATGTATATGCTCACAACGTTTTCATCTTCAATCAGAGATGTTGAAGGTCTTCCGTTAATTTCAGCCTCACAGGGACTGATGAACCCATTGAACAGGGCAATAAAGAACATAATGGACTACAGCGGAGCAATAATTGCGCTGATAATATTTTCACCTGTAATGCTATGGGCTGCATTGAGTCTGAAGAGAGATAAAGGCGGCTCGGTTTTAATGGTTCAGGAAAGAATAGGCAGGAACTTGAAGCCATTCAGGATATATAAATTCAGGACAGCATGCAAAGACAGCACGAAGACAGAAAGATTTCTGAGACGCACAAAACTTTATGAACTTCCGCAATTATTCAATGTCCTCAAAGGAGAAATGAGTCTCACAGGGCCAGAGCCTTCATGTTTACCAAAGCATACATACGCAGTGAAACCCGGCATGACAGGCTTATGGCAGGTAAGCGGACTAAGGGCTTCGCAGGCAGATATACGGCGTGAGATGAATTTATACTATATACGTAACTGGTCTGTGTGGCTTGATACTGAGATATTGCTTAAAACTTTATATGCTGTTCTGAGAGGCAGATAAAAAAATTCCCCCCGATAAAATTTCGGGAGGAGCCTTAAATATAATTCCCTTATTTCCCTTTTGCGCGTACAACTCTCTTCTCAGGTACTGTGCTGCTTTTTGCTGGGGCCTGACTTTTTGCTGGGGGTGTTACATTTCTTCCAAACGCATAATTTGCTGCCTTCGCTGGTGTTGAGCCTGCAACTGCTGAGAGTGCGATGAAATTCTTCTTTGTTGCCTCTGTGCTGTCATCAAAAACTGTTCCGTGAATCTCATTGCCAAGCATGTCATAATGACGCACGTATGTCTGTGCGAATTGCTTCCCGTCGGCTGTATACTCATAACCGTACTCCGTGAAGTAAAGACTGCCGGCAACTTCCGGAGAAATTCCGAACTTTGACATGAGAAGTTCAATAGTGTCATTCTTAATCGTGGTGTTGGTGTAATATTTTCTGGAAATTGCGAAAGGTACACCGTTTGCATCTTTGCCGTAATCAAGAATGTACCACGTCATTTTGTTTTTGTCCTGACCGAGCGACTTCTGTTTTGATGCGTCCCATGCCATAGCTGGAACTGACATAGCCGCGATAAGGGCAATAAGTAGAGCAAATACTACGAATTTTTTCATAAAATTGCACAACCTTTCACTAATATATAAATTTCCGTGTATTTTAGCACATTTTCTTTTTTAGCGAGATATTGCGCCCAATGCATAGCTTATGTTTCTTTCATGACCGTCTGAAGGCATGTTATATATCTTTCCGTTGATGATGATTTCAGTTGAGCCTCCTCCGTCGAGATTCAGAGCATAGATTATATTCTTTGCACGCATTATGTCTGTGAGTTCGCTTATAGTTGCTCCTGATGAATGCATTCCGTTTCTGCCGTCTACAGCAAGGAAGACCCATTTTCCTTCATTCGTGAGACCTACAGCAGATCTAGGGTGTCTTGCTGTAGTGAACGTATTATTGAAATTTTCATCATGCATTGAGGGATTTCCGTTCTCAATTAATAATGGCCCGGCCTGAATGATATTGCTCATGTTGACCCACGAATTAGCTTCCTCTGATGCAACTGCAAATACTGCTTCGTCATCTTCATTATTCCAGCCAAGATAGCCGCGATTTTCGTAAGCCTCGCTTATCATTCTCCCTGAAATTTTCAGTGCCCCGATTGGATAACCCCTGCCTCCTTTCTGTGTTGCGAAGAACCCTGCATTGATTGATGCTCCTGCTTCATTCTCTGAATTGATTCGCGAGAGGGGAGCTAAATCGTTAGGGCCAAGATACGAAGCAATAGGCTGAATTTTCCAGTAAGACGGATCTATCACCAGCATGATCCAGAATCTTGGAACTATACGCATATTTGTGTTTGTCATTGAGGGCCAAACTTTTGCGCTTAATTTTCTCAGCTTCGCATATCCCAGCATTCTTCTGACCTGATTATAGTCATCAATTTTCTGTGTCCTGAATCCATAAGAGCCTCCTGAAGATGTAACATTCACATCATAGCCCTGCGTTTTTAAAATGCGTTTTGTTTCTTCAGCATTAGCTTTGCTTGGAAGTCCTGTAACTAATACACGCCATGACGGATAGCCTGTAGGAACTCCTTCACGGTGAATGAATACGCGAAGACCTTTCACAGGGTTACGCACCATATCAAACGTAAGGTTCATGCTTGCACTTCTGATTCTGTTATAAATTTCTCTGGCTTCATTCTGCGTTAACTGGTCATTGCCTCTGAACTTCTCATCGTATGTGAAAATCGGAGGGTTCATGTTAGACGCAACAACCAGACAGCCTCGTTCAAATTCCGTGAGTTTCTTTGCATCTTCAAAGGGTAACGGATAATCAGAAAGTAATTCTGCCTCAAACGTCAGGCCAAGAGACTGAATGCACCAGCGTAACACTTCACGCCTCGTTACATTGCCGTTAAGACGTTCAACATCATCTGTTACGTATCCGCTCTTGAGAATAAACCCTGCACCGTCATTGTACTGTGCTTCTTCTGAGTCGCTCCAGTCTAAGCCTCTTGCAGTGAGTAAGTTAGAGAGGAATTCATAACGAGTGACTGAATGAGCAATGCCAGAGTTCAACAATAAGATAAAGAGAGCGGGAACAAAGACACTTCTAAATTTCTTAATCATGATTCACAACCTCGCATTGAAAAATTTCAAAACCTGATATAATTTATCACATGCTTCTGCGGATTCACGTGATAGTGATTACGTTCTGAGCCAACACTCGTTTACTTCAGGCTGATGCCACAGGCTTAAATGTCTTATTAGGGACGGGTCAGAACACTCATTACACGGTTTCTGCGGATGCTGTTTTTATGCAATCAGGCCAAGATGTTCACAAGCCTTCAATATTCCTCCGTCATCAATGTCTTCACATACATAATCTGCATGTATCTTCACGTCATCGCCTGCACGTTCAACAGCAACACCAATCTTCGCACGTTCAATCATCTCAATATCATTAGGCCCGTCTCCGAAGACAATCACATCATCAAGACTTGCACCTTCATTCGCAATCAGCATTTCTATTCCGTTCCATTTCGATGCACTTGCATGTCTCGCTTCCGTGAACTGATGCATGAGTTCAAGCCTCACACCTTCAGGAGGAGAATAGAATATCCCGTGTTCATGTGTCAGTGTCTCATGAGGAAGCATAATGTAACATATTATTGCGCGTTTCATTTCGCTTAACGGGCGTATGCAGTCGTAACCAGCCTGTGAATTGAAGTATGCGAAGAAATCACTGAAAGCATTTCCGGCATACAAATATTTATCGTCAACAGCAGCACAAACCTTCGGGAATTTCTCTGCAACTTTCACAAACGATTTAATATGCTCATCGGGAAAATATTTCTCGTAAATCTTTTCACCTCTCACAATTATTTCTGAGCCTCCAGAACACACTAGATATTCAATTCCGAATTCTTTTGCCGCGTTCTTTGCGAGAAAATACGTGCGTCCTGTTGCGATTGCAGGAACATGGCCATGTGCTTTGAGTTCATTCACTGCCTTTCGTGTTTCATCTGGTATGTGGCTGATCCCTCTATGGCTAATCAGCGTTCCGTCTATGTCAAAGAATACATACATATCATTTCACCCTTTCAGCCTTAATGATAACCCCGCAAATATCCTGTCTACAATCTCTGCTTCCCTCGCTAATTCCTGATATATCTTGCCGGTCTCATCACGCCATTTACGGGAGAACTCATCAAGGGGAATTACGCCGCATGAAATATCATTACCGATTATGACGCACTGCCTGAGAATATTTATTCTGGACATGAAGAACTCACGAGGGTTTATATTTTCGAGCATGAGTTTTCTAATTCCTGTATGTATGTTTGTGATTAATCCTGAAGCTGTTATATCGTTTTCACTTTCAAAATCGCACTCATAATCAAAGTGTCCGTAGAGCTTCAATGCATAGGCTCTCTTGCCCATGTAACGCCCTCCAAGTATCAGATGCAATTCAATATCACCAGTCCCATTAGCATAATGACTTCAGAAAGCTCAACGAATGCACCGAGCAAATCACCCGTTATGCCTCCGAAGATTTTCATGCACAGTTTACCCCAAAGGAACGCAAATATAATCATGATGAAGGGAATTATCTTATGAGTGAAGAATGAGAATACCAGAAGCATAATGACAATTGAAATGTTATCGTGCTTATTCCGTGATGAACCTAACATTACAGCAAGGCCGTTATTCTTTGCGAATGGAAGATTAACGAGTATAAATGACATTCCAAGCCGCGAATATGACGGAATGAATGAGAGTGTGAGAATGTCAGTATGAGACATTAAGAGTTCAGCGAAAAGAAATGACTTGGCCATGAGAATAATAATGCAGCCCATAACTGCGAAACTTCCTGCGTGAGTATCTGATAGAATTTTCAAACGCGTCTCACGGTCTTTATGTGAGAATATTGCATCGCATGTGTCCATCAATCCATCAGTGTGAAGTCCGCCGGTTAATGCGAGTGTGAATATGCACATAATAAATCCCCGAAGACTGCATGAGAGCATTACGAGATGTGAAAGTGTGAACCATAGAATAAACCATGAGAGCGAAAATAATATTCCTGCAATGGGAAGCATAATGCAGAAGAAGCGAAGGTTACAAGAGTTCCATTCCTGAACTGATATTGGCAATATTGAGATGAACGAAACTGCAATTAAGAACGAGGTTAAAATTTTCAAACACTCCATGTAACAGAATGTAACAGGGAATAACAATCAATAGAATTATATATCTGCTGAACAAATAAAAAAATACAATAAAAGCAAGGACAAAATTTTTATGCTATAATAATTTTGCTTGATATATTACGCACATGACTTGCAATCGTACAAGCCAGTATTCTTTATTTTGTCCTCGTGTCAATTATAGCACATAGGAAAGTTAAGACTACGGAAAGATTATGTTATGTGCAGTTATGTGCAAGATTGTTTTTGCGCATGTTTTGTAGTCTTTGTATCTGGATTATGAATATTGCGCAGATTTTTTCTTGATGGAAATCTCAATATGTAACAAATAATTTCAGAGTTGAAGACAGGAGTTGTTGAGATAGACCATGATGAGAACTTGCGATGATAATTGTATTCTCTGGTTTTAATCAGCGTGCAGTTGTAGCTATGCTCCGTGCTTTGGAGAAAAATCACATTGAAGATGTCAGGATATTGGCGTGTGGAGATGATGACCCTGTTTTGAGATCATTATACGTTAAGAATGTATGCTTAATACGTAAGCATCGTGAACTTTACAAGCCGGAGTTATACGGAGCAATGAAGATGATTGCTGATGAGGCCGCCGGTGATGTTACACTGGTTGTACCGAGCAGCGAAGGGCTGAACAGATTTTTGCTCAATAACCGTGAAGAAATTGAATCGCTTGGTGTTACAGTCCCTCTTGCTGACAAAGATATTTACGAAAAAATTTCCGATAAGCATACTTTCTGGGACTTATGCCGTGCCGAAGGATTTAAAGTTCCGCAGATAGTTAAAATATCTGATACGTATAAATTCATGTATGCGGCAAAACCTGTTTCGTATGTTTCATCGTCAGGAAAACGATTGATCCCCGTAATTGTTGATAATGAAGACAAGCACAAAGAATTTTTACCGAATTACAGCGCTTCTGATTTCGACATTCAAGAGTATGTTGACGGCGAGAGTATTTATCTGCTGTATTATCTTTCAAGACATGGAAAGACTTTATCGTTCTCACAGAGGAATCTTGTTCAGCAGCCCGGCGGAAAATCAATCATTGCAGCAATCTCGTGGGATACACACCGCGAAAAAATATCCGATGATTATATGCGTATGTTCAGGTCTTTAGGTTTTTATGGGTTCATAATGGTCGAACTGCGCAGGAAGGGCAGCAATTATTATATGATAGAGGCAAATCCTCGCATGTGGGGACCGTCTCAGCTTTACGTTGATGCGGGGATACCTTTTATCGAAGCGTTTCTGTCTGATTACGGAATAATGAATCGAATGCCGGAAAATTATTCGGAGAAACTGACTGCATATTTCTGGAGCGGAGGAATCAGAGAAGCATTGCTTGAAGACAAAAATTGTGTGTGGCATAAAGGCGGCAGGGAAATTGCAGAAAAGTATTTGGATTTAATATACAGCTCAGATATATACAAGCGCACTGATACAGCAGATATATATCTTGCAGAAAGGGAAGCATGGAAGAATATGCTATGATTAATAAAAATTTTGTGATTTCAGTCGGCATTGGTTACGGTCAGCTTGAATTCATAAAAAGACTTAAGGCACACGGGTATAAAGTCATTGGATTCGGGAAGGGGAAAAATTCCGAAGAGGCAGTTTCATTATGTGATTACACAGCAGAAATTGATACACGTGATTTTGAAGGTGCTTCGGCGTGGATTGACTCTCTTGCGGTCAGAATAACAGCTGTAGGTTCTTTTGCTGGAGGAGGAGCGATTGATGTAGTTCAGAGGTTAACGAATTATTATCATACACATACTGCCATACCTGAATCTCTGATAGTTGGTTCGGATAAAATTCAGCAGCAGAGAATGTACAGCAAGTATAATTTATCAAAGATAAAAACATGGAGAGCAAAAAACTTATCTATTCAAGAATTAAGCGCAGAATGTTCTGATAAAATGTTTATAGTGAAACCTTCTGCAGGACGAGGCAGTGAAGGAGTTGAAATCGTAAGCAAGCAGGAACTCTCAGATATGCTTGATAAACGGATGATTGCTTCAGAGAGTGTTATTCAGGTTCTTCAAAGAGGGAGAGAATACCGCTGTATGTTGATTGTCCAAGACAGGCAGATTAAACTTCTTGCTCCTATATTGCGTGAATCGTATCGCGGAACATTCTTTCTCGGCAGACTTCGCTATGAGGAGAAAGATTTGTCCAGGCTCAGAAATTTTTTCGGTCGTTTCGTAAAATCTTCCGGCATCATCAGTACTATCATTAAGGCAGATGTTATAGTTTCGGATTCTAGGATTGATGTGATAGAAATGGATATTGGTGTAGGAGGAGGAAGTTACTACAAGAAATTTATTTCGCGAATCTATGGCCGGGACATTATTGAAGAGTATATCAGCCTCATCACTAACCAGAATGTTGACAGCTTTTATGTTATGTCGCCGTTTCTTAGAATGGATTATGTGTTTAATCGTTTGCGCGTGCCTGTGCATTACGATTTGGAAGAATGCCGCAGAGTTTTTGAACAGAGATTAGGAAAATGCGAGCTTCAGATTAATGTCCTTCATCCAGAGAGGAAAGCAGATTTTTCATCAAATGCGGATTTCATATTTACGGTGATGTATGAATCAGCTGACGGTTCAGATGCTTTTACTGCCGATGATATTGCAAATGAACTATTGTTTAAATGCGGAGTGAAATCATGATTACGCTTGAAGAAAATGAACGGAAGTATCTTGTCTCTGATGTCAGCAAAAAAGGTTTATGGGATAAAGAACAGATAGTATATCAATGGTACGTATGCGTTGAGGAGAATGGTCATACGAAAATTAAGATTGCCTTTGATATTTTGAAAGCGCGTATTATCTATGCTGAAATCATGAAAAATACTATCAGCATCGGACGAAATTCAAAACAGGTGAAGTATCTTGATATTCGTGATTTCTCTCCGAACTTCATGGTCGGACTTCCTTTTGTGCTGAAAAGGAGATCTATCAGCGGCAGAATTTTTCTGGATAAGATGCTAGAGTCAAATGGATTCTGTGATTATCTGCTTGAAGATGAAGCAAATGAACTTTCTGATTATCACGGCGGAGAGTTTAATATACTGAGGGATGTTACAGATGATTTGAGGTACTACAATAAAAATCTCTGCAGGATATTCACGAATGATGATGCAATATTTCTCGGCAAGCTCTTAAGGATATTCTGAATAAATCAAAATTCCCCCTCACATTAACTGAAGGGGAATGAAAATTTTTCACTTAATCTTTGAATGTCTCTGCAACACGTTCAAGTTCTTTGCGAATTTCTATATGCTGAGGACATACACCTTCACATGCACCACACTTTATGCATTCATTTGCTCTCTTGTGGCCATGACCCATAACGTCCCAGTTATGCCTTATCTTTGCGAGGCTGTAATTCTTATAGAGAGCATACATGTTCAATGCCCCGAATGATCCAGATATACCTATGTTCATCGGGCAGACCTTAGAACAATAATTGCATGTTGTGCAGGGTATGACGGGAATACTTGCGAGTTCAATGCGTGCACGTTCAATCACATTTTTCTGTTCGGGCATTAGGTGCGTGAAATCCTTCATGAATGAAAGATTATCTCTCATCTGCTCAATGCTCGACATTCCAGACAAAACCGTAATCACTCCTTCAAGGTCTGCTGCGAATCTCAAAGCCCATGATGCACATGATGATTCTGGTTCTGCATTCTTGAATATTTTCGCTACACTCTCAGGAGGATTCGCTAAGTTCCCTCCTTTGACAGGCTCCATAATGATAACTGGCTTATTATATCTGCGTGCAACCTCATAGCATTTCCCGGACTGAATCGAATGACTATCCCAGTCTGCATAGTTTATCTGTAACTGTACGAACTCCGCTTCAGGGTGTGCATTCAAAATTTCGTCTAATTGTTCAGGTGTCGAATGAAACGAAAATCCCAAGTGCTTAATTTTTCCTTTTTCCTTCTCGCTGAGAAAATAATTCCAGAGATCAAGATCATCAAATACTTTTGTCCGTGAATCTCCGAGATTATGAAGAAGATAGAAATCGAAATATCCTGCTCCTGTCCTGCGAAGTGAAGTATTGTATTGTTCAATTGCATCTTCTTTTGTCTTTCGTCCTATCCACACTGCATTTTTCGTTGCAAGCTGAAATTTTTCTCTGGGATAGCGTTCAACAAGTGCCTGACGTACTGCGTCCTCACTTCCGGGATATGCCCACGCAGTATCGAAATACGTGAACCCTGCCGCAAGAAATTCATCAACCATTTGTTTTGTCTGCTCGATGTCAATTACGTCATCACTGCCTTCAATTCTCGGAAGACGCATTAAACCAAAACCGAGCTTCTTTATGTTGTCGCCTAACATAAACATCTGCTCCCTCATAAAATTTTGAATTCATGTATACTAGCACAATCATCTGTGCTTCAGCAATGATAACGACATAACGATAAAAGATAATATTATTCCGCATGTTGACGCATTCAGTCTCACTCCTGCAATGACAATCCCGCCTCCGAAACCTCCGAAGGTCATATACACGGTCAAACTCACACCGAGAACAGCAGAGAGAACAGCACCGAAATTAGAGGCACGTTTAGTGAACAGCCCGAAGATTAACGGAGCAGAAAGAGATACGCTCATGAGAGAATAAAAAATTGTGAGTGCAGAGATTATGCTTTCAAGTCTCAATGCGAGAAACACACCAATGATACCGCAGATTAAACTTGTGATTCGAGATGACCATAATAATTTTTTGTCGCTGATATTCGGATTAATGAAGCGTCTGTACAAATCATTCACGAGTGAACCTGCGAGCATGTATAAAACTGTATCTGCTGTGCTGACCTCTGCGGCAAATATGGCGGCCAATGCGATACTTGCGGCATAGAACGGCATCATATTTTTCATTGCTGTGGGCAAAGCTAAATCTGCGCGTGACAAATCAGGGAAACATGAATACGCACACATTCCGATTAAGACGGGAATAACTGCAAAAACAAGTTGAACGATTCCATTCATGGCCGTACCGATTTTGATTGCACGTTCATTTTTTGCGGCGAAAACTTTTCCGATTAAGCCAGGCGATATGAAGAACGAAGGCACAAGCATAACGATATATCCGATTATGGCAGAGCTTCCCATTCCGAAAAAGTCAAAATATGATTCAGAACTCACAGCTGCATGAACAGCTTCAAAGCCTCCTGCGTAATTCCATACATACGGCAAAGCGGCGATGAATCCGCTTAGAATAACAGCAACCTCAGTTATGTTCACGATTGCACTCGACAATAATCCTCCTGCTGCAAAATATAATGTCGTAACAATTGCACCTGCTATTACGCCTTCTGTTTTTGGAACATTCGCTACAACTTCGAGAATCCATGCGATGCCGAGTAACTGACCTGCAAACAAAGCGAGCGTACCCACAGACATCATGAGAGAAATTACGCCTGAAAAAAATTTGCTGTAACGTTCATCAAGATAATCACTGAGAGTATAAAAATTATGTTCGCGTGATATTCTCCATATTCGAGGCCCAACAATAAAAGCTAATATCATTGAGCCAATACCTGCACTGCCAATCCACCACCATGCGGAGAGGCCATGCTGATACGCTAAGGCAGTAACACCTACAGTAGAACCTGCACCGAGATTAGCGGCAATGAGAGTTGTGAATAATAAACCGGAGTTGAAATTTCTTCCGGCAACAAAGAAATCCGATGCACTCTTCGCACGCCTGCCGATAAACGCACCGAGAGCAACAAGAATTACGGCATAGATGATAATGAAAGTGAGCATGTGTGAATCGAAATCCTCCCTTAGACGCAAAAAAAATCCCCCGTCTAGTTTTTTCTAAACAGGGGAATAATTTCGTCCGTCGTCTTAAAATTTTTGGCTGGGAATCAGGGATTCGAACCCCAATTACTTGATCCAGAGTCAAGCGTGCTGCCGTTGCACCAATTCCCAATTTTGATTTTCATTCTGTGTGTCTTAATCTCTAAGCACTCGTGAAATTTTATCAGTTAAAACTTTTTTGTCAACTTTACGATATAATTTTCATCATGTATAAATTATTCATAAAACGTATTCTCGATATCATTCTTTCATTACTGGCACTGTTAATTCTTGCAGTTCCTATGTTAATTTTTGCGCTCATCATTAAACTTGAAGATAAAGGCCCTGCGTTCTTCACACAAAAACGAATTGGGAAGCATAAAAAATTTTTCATGATGTACAAGTTCAGATCCATGAAGATGAATACGCCTCATGATACGCCGACACATTTGCTTGATAATCCCGAACAGTATATTTTGAAATGCGGCAGGTGGATGCGGAAATATTCGATTGATGAACTGCCTCAGATATTCAATATTTTAAAGGGTGATATGTCAATCGTTGGGCCAAGACCAGCATTATGGAATCAGGACGATTTGATTCATGAACGCGACAAGTACGGAGCAAATGATATACGTCCAGGTCTAACGGGTTGGGCACAGATTAACGGACGCGATGAACTTGAAATATCCGAGAAGGCCAGGTATGATGGCGAATATGTTCAGCGTGAATCCTTCATGTTTGATTGCATGTGCATTATGCGGACGATAACGAACGTGTTCACTCATGAAGGAGTTGTTGAAGGCGGAACAGGTTCAAAGAGATAGTTCAGTCTCAATTATGCTTTCACTCAGCGTGTAGGCTCTATAGTCATGAATGTAATCACTCATGCTCATATCATATGCGAGATTTCCGAATGCCTTTCGTAATTTCCTTGAGAAACGCGACATGAATCGCACTGCACTTTCAAGATTGCGAATCAATTTTATTCTGTGATTATGAACATCAGCAATCATTTTCACGAGCATAGAAGTGTTAGAGTAGATTCCGTTCTGAGGCCAGAATAATCCATGTGCATTATCATCAATCATGAGTCTCACGAATTCGGCCATGTTCTTGACGTAAAGCATAGAGCGAAAATTTTTTACGTAAGGGAATGCGGGAAGTCTCTGTGCAATTTTCGAGAGCATGACATAATTCCCTTTGCAGTTTCTTCCGTAAATCATTGGACATCTCATTATGCATACTCTGAAACTTTCACTTTCAATTGAACGTAACATATCCTCAGCTTTAATTTTGCTTTCACCGTAATAACCTGAAGGATTAACCTGCGTATCACGAGTTATAATCCCTGAATGCTTCCCGTAGACGATAGATGAACTCATGAATATGAATTGCCTCACACCGTCATTCATGGCCTTGCGTGCAGTGTCATATGCTAACTGTGAGTTCACTGCGTAATATGCTTCTTTATCAGAACCTTTTGTGCTGTCGTGTGCAATCCCTGCAACGTGAAATACAGAATCGAATCCTGAAAAATTTTCAGACTTCCATGATTCACCTTTAAGGCTTATTGTTCGTGTTTCATATTCATTCGGCCATTGTGATAAATATTTTTTCAATGCGTTTCCTGTGTAGCTGTTAATTCCTGTGATTAATATGCGTTTCATGACAAAAAAAAATTCCCTCCCATTTTAATGAGAGGGATTGTAACATTTTTTAATGAGCTGCTGCTATATTCTTATCAACTCTTGGTGAGATTAATTCTTTCCAGCAATGATATACAACAAGTACTGCGAGTGTCATCAAAGCCAATGCAATAACGAGCTGCATACCGTCAACCATAGGAACGAAATTTCCTGCGTTTACCTTCTCAATGATGTTATAGACACTGATAGCTAATGCTGACATAGTGACGATGAACATAAATGTCATTGGCACATAAAGCATCCAGCCTTTTCTGCCAGTAACTCTCAGGAAGACAGAAAGAGCAGTGAGTACCAGAGCAGAAAGAAGTTGATTTGCCGCACCGAAGAGAGGCCATATATTTGCGTAACCAGCGAGGCACAAAGTATATGCGAAAGCTAAAGTGATTACTGTGGAAACGACAGTCTCAATGAATCCTTTATCGCCGCCTTCAGCAGGTGAGAAAAATTCCTGAAGAGACATTCTGCCGATTCGTGTGACTGCATCAATGGTAGTCATAGCGAGAGCAGAAACGCACATCATGATCACGCATGAAGAAACGTGAGCAGGAAGACCGAACATAGTGAAGAATTCACCTACAGCACTTCCGAATATCTGAAACGGGTTACCTGTAGGAAGACCTCCGCCTTTTACTGCTGAACATGCAATGACCAGAGCAACAACACCGAGCAAAGTTTCAACTATCATTGCACCGTAACCTACAGTGAGCATATCACGTTCATTAGCAATTGATTTAGAAGATGTACCTGAAGATACGAGACTGTGAAATCCTGATACAGCACCGCATGCAATTGTTATGAAGAGCATGGGGAACAATGGCTGATTTTTCACTGTCCAGCCTACGAACATTGGTGCCTCTATTGTCGGATTAGCTACGATGATTCCGATTGCTCCTCCTAAAATCATTCCGAGAAGAAGAAACACGCTGAGATAATCACGGGGCTGTTTGAGTAACCACATAGGAAGAACGGAAGCGATGAAGCAATATCCGAAAACGATATACCGCCATGTCTGAGCGTCATAATATAACGGATTAGCTATGCCTGCCCATAACATTGCGATGACGAGAACGACACCTACAATGAATTTTGAGAGTTCACCTGACTTTGAGAACTTCATGAACACTCCGAAAATCATTGCTACGAATATATATATCATTGAGATTGATGCGGCTGATGCACCGGGCACATTCTGACCGCCGTCTTTTGTGAAGCCGTTGAACGTTCCTGCGAGAATGTCAGCGAAGGCAGCAATGACTAACAATGTGAACAGCCAGCAGAATAACAAAAATAATTTTCTTCCTGTCCTGCCGATATAGCGTTCAATAATCAATCCCATAGATTTGCCTTCATTCTTTACAGAAGCATACAGAGCTGTGAAATCCTGAACCGCACCGAAGAATACGCCTCCAACTAAGAGCCATAAGAACGCGGGAAGCCATCCGAACATCACGGCGATAATCGGGCCTGTAACCGGGCCTGCACCTGTGATTGAATTGAATTGATGTGAGAAAACTGTGAAGCGTGATGCGGGTACATAATCTTGTCCGTCCTCGAATCTGTAAGCAGGAGTTTTAGCAGTCTCATCGATTCCCCAAGTCTTAACGAGCCATTTTCCATAGAGAATGTATGCGAGTAACAATACGACTATGGCAATGGCTACGAGAGTTAAACCATTCATGAAAAATTTTCCTTCTTTCGTGTTAATAAATTCAAAATTTTATAACACTGTGAAAATTTTTTGTCAATTTAGATTCAATCAGCTCATAAAAAAAGACAGCTCCGTTTTTTCGGAACTGCCTCTGACTTTGCGAATGTGTCTTCAATCACGTACACGAATTTTCACATAACGAAGAACAGTTGCATCTTCAGATCTGTCTTCTCTTTTGTTGGACAGTTTGATGTAATAATCTCCTGTTTTTGCCGGTATCGTTCTGCCTCTGAGTGCTTCAAGCCGTCTCTCTCCTCTGACCCTGCGTATCTCATAGACACCCTCAACTCTTCTTCCGCTGACTTTGAATGAATTCGTTTTTCTCGATACTCTGACAGACACGCTTGCATT
The DNA here is from genome assembly GCA_905235395.1 of uncultured Synergistales bacterium. Taxonomy (GTDB): domain Bacteria; phylum Synergistota; class Synergistia; order Synergistales; family Aminobacteriaceae; genus JAFUXM01. The sequence continues at coordinate 2,234 of CAJOLN010000002.1, read as the reverse complement.
CTGTCTTGTGTAACCTTCATCCACTAATATCTGAGCAATGACTGAAGGATGATCATCCTGAGTTTCGATTCGTATTTCCGAAGGCATAGAGATGGTTTCGCTTTTCCTCACGCGTATTGTTTCGTCGCCTACGAGCAGAATGAGATCGCCTTCAAATGTAAGTGTGTCTCTTACTGGCTGAGGTTTGGGAGGAGTTCTCCTTCTTCTGGAAGCAGAGGAGGCCATGCTTGCGAATATCATTATTGCGATGACTGCGCATAATACCTTGAATAAATTTGAACGCTTCATAAGTGAATCACCTCGTAAAAATTAATTTCGGCAATGATAACACAAAGATGCTAAGATACCTAATGATAAAATTTATTATTTTAAAAATATGATTTGATTTGAATGGTGGACTGTGAGGGACTCGAACCCACGGCCCGCTGATTAAGAGTCAGCTGCTCTACCAACTGAGCTAACAGTCCATTATTTGATTGTCATTTTACTTTCTGACGCGCCCGGCAGGATTCGAACCCGCTGCCTACAGATCCGAAGTCTGTCACTCTATCCAGATGAGCTACGAGCGCATAATTTACATTGCTGGGGTGAGTGAAGGGACTTGAACCCTCAACCGCCGGAACCACAATCCGAAGCTCTAACCAATTGCGCTACACTCACCATCTTGCTGACAACTGGCGCGCCCTGCAGGATTCGAACCCGCGGCCTACGGCTTAGAAGGCCGTTGCTCTATCCAGCTGAGCTAAGAGCGCGTACAATATATTTTTGTCAAATTACTGGAGCGGGAAACGGGATTCGAACCCGCGACCTACGGCTTGGAAGGCCATCGCTCTAGCCAACTGAGCTATTCCCGCACATTGTCACTCTGGTCGGGACGAGAAGATTCGAACTTCCGACCCCCTGCTCCCAAAGCAGGTGCGCTAACCAGACTGCGCTACATCCCGCTGTTGCTTTTGCGTATTCAACAATCACGTATTATATCGCTTGCGTTCATTTTGTCAAGATTGCCTGTTCCTGCTTTTCTCGTTCTGCTCTCACTCTCAGATTATGTTCACGCATCTTATCGATGTATGGTTTGCCTGGTCTAAAGCGTGAAAAATCTGTTGCTTCCGGAATGTCTGAAAGGTCTATTTCACGTCGTTTTGCATCCATTCGCATCAAAAATCTTTTACGTATCTCTTCGCGTTCTTGAGTGTCTTGCACTGCCGCGAGAATATCATGCAAGCCCATAAGCATAAAATTCTTCCTCCTCTTTTGTCGCATTTCTTGCTGATATTATACGGATTATATCTTCGTTGTTCAAAGTTATATGTTCAACATAAACCATATACATTATATCGCCGTAAACTAAACCAACAGCCTGCAATCTTTCTTCACCTGTGTATTCGTCATATGAATTTACTTCTATCCACATATTTTCGTCTAAGAATATTGCTGCTGCCTCAGCGAAACTTACTCCGTGTTTTCTAAAATTACTCTCTGCTTTCTTGTCGTCCCATGTGAATAATATTCCATATTCCATTAACCTCAAATTTTATCTTGCCGTATTCAATCATTCTCACAATTTCAATTTGCCTCCTTCAAGATACTCTGACTGAGAATATAATACAGGCCTCACAGAAATTATTACACGGAGTATATATTTTTTACGGTCGTTGTCTTTCAGTGATAATTTTTGTTCCGAGAATATGTTGTCCAGGAATGGAATCGCACTTACTACATAGCAGAAGATTTCTTCTTCTGTTAGTTAGCATCTCAGTGCGGATCTCTTTGTATTTTTCTGATGTCCATACTTCTGCAATGCTCTGAACATTCAAATCACCTAACGTATATTTTCCGAGTGCATCATTGCAACACAAACTCACTTCACCCGTTGGCCTTATGATTAACTGCATGAATGGAAGCGTGCAAAGCATATTAACAGCTTTTTTATCATTAGTGCCTTGTTTATTAGGGGCCTGGCCTCCTCGAGATGAGAGTACTTGGTTCTGAAGCCTAAATGAGAATCTAACGCGTTGAGACAATTCATGACGTTCCTGACTATAATCATATATCCTCTTAAGCTCCGGTGAATTGATTTCTTTTTTGTCGTTGTAGTTGTCAATAATCAACAGGTCAAGATACGGCATGATTTTAATGAACTTCTCAAATGTAAGCAAACTTCCGTTTGTGTAGAGCCAGAATACAGCTTGGGGAAGTTTTTCGTTTGCGTACTTGTGAAAATCTATTATGCG
>CAJOLN010000001.1 GCA_905235395.1 uncultured Synergistales bacterium | reverse complement strand
ACAATTGAATTTCTCTCAAAGGTATTGAGACGTTAGAAAAAAATTTTATCCCCCAGTCTGAAAATGGCAGGGGGAATTTTTCATTTCACAATTACAGCTTACCTTTGTTATTTGTCATTCACCACAATCTCACCTGCATTCACCGAGTGAGTCAGCCATACATTGCCGCCTATCACGCAGTTATCTCCGATTCGTGTACTGCCTCCCAATATCGTAGCTCCCGCATAAATCACAACGTCATTCCCGATATCAGGGTGCCGCTTTATTCCCTTCACAAGTGATCCGTCAGGTGCAACATCAAAACTCTTTGCCCCAATCGTAACGTTCTGGTAAATTTTCACACGGTCTCCTATCGTTGATGTCTCACCAATCACGACTCCTGTACCGTGATCTATGAAGAAGTATTCACCGATTGACGCACCAGGATGAATGTCTATGCCCGTCAGACGATGCGCATACTCAGTTATTATTCTGGGTATCAACGGAACTTTCATGTTAAAAAGTTCGTGAGCAACACGATACGCACTTATTGCAGTGAAAGCAGGATATGCAAGAATGATTTCGTCAAGATTGCGTGCCGCAGGGTCGCCCTGATATGCCGCTAATATATCCGTCTGAAGTTTATTGCGGATTGAAGGCAGAGTTGATATTAAATCCGCAACATATCCTTCTGCCTTCGTCTTATCTTCTACAACTTTTGCAATTGACCTGCATAAATTCTTTGCTGCAAGTCCGAGATTATGTGATATCGAATCGCCTTCATGATTCATGTGCATGGGGAACATAGCCGCAAGTATCTTCCTGAATCCCTCTTCAGCAAGTTCCCTTGTCCCATTGAAGTTTATTTTGTCCTGTGAGGTTATCGATTCAAATTCTGAACATGTAACCTTCAATGCTTCGCCTATATTCATGCTTCTATTCTGAAAACATAGTTGTTGAAAGATAACGCTCTCCTGTATCCGGCAAAATCACAACGATGTTCTTTCCGGCATTCTCTGGTCTCTTCGCAACTTCGATTGCCGCAAATGCTGCTGCACCCGATGATATTCCGACAAGGAAACCTTCAATGCGTCCGATTAATTTTCCGGTTGCAAATGCATCTTCATCATGAACTGTGATAATCTCATCGTAAATTCTCGTGTTCAGCACTTCAGGAATGAATCCCGGCCCAATTCCCTGAATCTTATGTGAACCTGAACGTCCCGCAGACAGAACTGGTGATCCAAAAGGCTCAACTGCAATAATCTTCACATTCGGATTTCTCGACTTCAGATATTCGCCTGTACCTGTCAATGTTCCTCCTGTTCCTACGCCTGCAATGAACACATCAACGAATCCGTCTGTATCATTCCAGATTTCAGGGCCTGTAGTCTCACGATGAATCTTAGGGTTCGAGGGATTCACAAACTGACCAGCTATGAAACTGTCAGGTATCTCTGCGGCAAGTTCTGAGGCTTTCTCAATTGCTCCTTTCATTCCCTTGCTGCCTTCCGTCAGAACTAATTCTGCTCCGTATGCTTTCATGAGCTGTCTGCGTTCTATCGACATCGTTTCGGGCATTACGATTATGATTCTGTAACCTCGTGCTGCTGCCACCGATGACAATCCGATTCCTGTATTGCCGCTTGTAGGTTCAATGATCACACTGCCCGGTTTGAGAAGACCTGCTGCCTCTGCATCATCAATCATGGCCTTCGCGATTCTGTCTTTAACGCTTCCTGCCGGATTGAAGTATTCAAGTTTTGCGAGCACTTTTGCCTTCAGGTCAAAATGTTTCTCAATGTGTGAAAGTTCAAGCAGTGGTGTGCGCCCGATTAGCTGATCAATTGACGTGTAAATCTTTGACATCTTAATATCTCTCCTTATTGTATATATGTGCGTGTATACCTGAATGAATCAGGATACGATTTTGTGATTTAAATTTGCGCGTGAAAAATTAACGTGAAAGAATCAGAATGTGAAACAACAACAACAGCATAGTGCCTTCATGATGAGTGCATTATTATGATTGACGCTATGCATTTACTGTTTCACCTCATGTTTTGGAATTTATTGATGTGGTCATTATGCCACGAATTACACACTAAATCAATATGCAAATTTATGTGCTATAGTTACATGAAAATTTTTTTCTCAGGAGGCTTTTAATCTCAATGCTTGATGTTCTTCTCTCATATCTTCCCTACGCTCTCATCACAACTTTCACACCAGGCCCGAATAATTTAATGTCGTTATATTCCGTGAGTACTGCCGGATGGTCTAAAGCTCGCAATGTCATTTTCGGAATTTTCGCAGGCTTCTCATGTCTCATAGTTGCTGTTCTATTATTCTGTCATGAACTCTCCGTTTATGTTCCTGAACTCGTAAAATATCTTCGCTATGTCGGAGCGGCATATATAATCTGGCTTGCATATCATATCGTCTTCAGTGTACAATCAAATTTAGATTCGCATCCGATAAGTTTCACGTCTGGTTTCATTCTTGCGGTCTCAAACGTGAAGGTCATTCTCTATCTCATCACGATATTCACGGCGTACATCATTCCCTCAGAGGCAGGTCTCTATGACATGATTCTTCATGCGGCATTCATCTTATCGATAAGTTCGGTGAGCTGGTGCATGTGGGGAGCAGTTGGAGGGATATTGCAGAAGTTCCTGACGAGATACTACAGGCCGTTTAATATCATCATGGGAATTATATTATTGTGGTGTGCATATCAAATCATGAAATAATTTCGGAGGTGTTTATGTATGCATGAGCTTTTGAATCAGGTTGATGAAATTTTTCATTTTCTTGTTCAGTCGGGGATATTGCTTCTTGAATTTGCTGGGGTATGTACGATTCTGCTGACGACAGTAAAAAGCATATGGGCATGTATTAAGCGTGATACTAACGTCAGGCTGATACTTGCGAAAGGGATTGCGCTTGCACTTGAATTCAAACTTGGCGGCGAGGTTTTGAGGACAGTAATTGTTCGTGAATGGAGTGAACTTGCAATACTTGGAGCAGTTATCGTTCTGAGAGGCGCATTGACGTTCCTGATTCACTGGGAGATAAAGACGGAAGAAGCACATCTTCAGTAAAAATAATCTGAGGCTGATAGGAAAAAATCTACCGGCCTCTTTTGTGTGCTAATTTAGTTTTCAGATATATCTTCGGTGAAGGAAGGCTTACTCCTTGAAGTGTAATCTTCATTAATTTCCTCACACCAGTCGTCCGATATGCTTGCTTCATACCTCATGTTGTACATGGCCCTGTTCACACTTCTGAATACTGCGCCTGTTCCCTGACTGTCTGCCATGTAATTAACTGCCCTGCTTCTGTCGATACCGAGATGTTCAGCCGTAGTGATTGCATCGATATTTGCTCCGATGAACAGGAATTCCCAGCCGTATTTTGCTTTTTCGTGTTCAATCATGCGTTTTATGTCACGGCCTGAATACTGACGACTTGCGTTTTCAAATCCGTCAGTGATTATCGTGAATACCGTCTTTTCCGGAACGTCTTCAGGTTTGGAATGCCTGTACACATTCACGATATGATTTACCGCTCTGCCAATCGCGTCATGTAAAGCTGTAGAGCCTCTCACCCAGTAATCTTTTTCCGTCAATTTATGAATTTCACTCAGCTTCACTCTGTTATGTAAGACTTCATGCCTGTCATCAAACAGAACTGTAGATACATATGCTTCACCTGGTTCTGCTTTCTGTTTCTCAATCATGGAATTGAAGCCGCCTATCGTATCATTTTCAAGACCAGCCATTGATCCGCTTCTGTCGAGAATGAATACCATTTCAGTGATTCCGTTTTTAATTTTTTCAAGAGGTGATTCGTCTTCAGCTTTTGCGTTCAATGCATTGTCCCAGCGTTTAAGCTCATCAGTCATGAACTCATCAAGAACAGGAAGAACCTGCTGTTCAATTTCGTCTGGTATTCCGTACATGCCCTGTGCTATTGAACCTGCAATTGCCGCAATCGTATCTGAATCTCCTCCGATTGATACTGCCTTTCTAATTGTGTCCTCGAAATCATTTCCTTCAAGGAACGCAATCATTGCCTCTGGTACGCTCCCCTGACACGTTGCATCAAATTCATAATCAGGTCGAATCTCATCAAGTGTTCGATTCAAATCATAGCCGTATCTGATTGATATATAGCTTTTAATGTCTGCCTTTGATTTTCCTGTTCTGGCCAAGAAGATTGCTGCCGCTGTTGCCTGTGCACCTTTAATGCCTTCAGGGTGATTGTGTGAGGGTCTCGCTGATGCCGCCGCGAATCTTTCAACTGTCTCTAAGTCATCGAAGTACCATGCAACTGGTGAAACTCTCATTGCTGAACCATTGCCGAAGCTCCCATATGGCTGAGGGTCTCTTGAGCCTAACCATTTTGCGAATTTAAAGCCGTAACCTACATATGGATACGTTCTGCCGAATTCAAGCATTGATTCTTTAACTGCGTCTTCAAATTCTGATTCGTAAATTTCATCGCCCTTCTTCCATTTCGTTAATGCATGAGCAATTGCCATTGTCATCACTGAATCATCAGTGAAGCGTGAACGTTCTGATATTAGAGGAAATTCCGTAGACTTGATGTTATTGCGCTTGAACTCATAAGGACTGCCTATTATGTCTCCTGCTAATGCACCTAAAAGCATTTCTTCTTTGTTTCCTTTCTTTATATTTCGTGAAAGTATAGCAGAGAGTGCAAAAAAAATTAGAGGCTGTGATTTTTACACAACCTCTAATTACATTTTGTTTTAAGATTTCTTTTTCCACATCATGAACATCACGAGAGCAAATGCATTCATGAATGACATTCCAGAATTGCAGCCTCCTCCGCCGGAACTTCTTGCAATACCTTCATTGTCTCTATTGTCCGGATCAGGTTCGATGTCTGGGTCAGGTTTTGATTTTTGTGACGCATCAGGGTCTACACTGATTCCGTTTTCAAAATTTCCTGTTATCATCTCGCGACCTGATACTCCCCATTTCAATAACGGCATGATTAGTTCACGCTGATCATCAAGAGGTGCATAATCTGTTATGAAGTCTCCTGCCTCTGTTATTATGAACGTCTGCCTAGTCCGATCGTTATATTCAGGCCATGTTACAGAACCTGATGAAGGGTTACCTGTCCTGATGAAATTTGCGATTAAGGGGTTAAATTTTCTTCTGAGATTTGAATCAACAACTAGCGTTACAGGATGATAATCATTATTCAGAAAGTAAGCTGTCTCTGAACAATGGCATGCCTCAAGACCATCTACTAAACCTAGCTGTACAGGATATTCCCAATAGTACATGAATGTCTTTCCTGAATGCGATTCTGCCTGAGCAATTGCAGGGCCTCTGAACAACAAATCATTGAAGAATTCCGCGTAATCTTCTTCAACTAGTTTTATGAAATCATCAGCCAATGTGGCATCTTCTAAACTGTAACGACTTATTGCCTCACGAGTCATTCTGAACGAATAGGGCACAAACTGGTCAAAACTTTCTTTTCCCATTGTAATTTTCCAATAGTTAAGCTCATCTGCATTTGAACCAATGAGCATATCAAAGTTCCCTGAGTTTTCCTCAAACGCTCCGTAAATATCAGTTGATAATATACGACCGTCTAATATCGGAAAGTTTATGTATGTCCCAAGAGCGTCAATCGCATCATTGAGTTCATCAACGGTCAGTGAATTCAAGCCGTTCATGTCTGTCTTGCCGGTAACCTGAAGAAATTTCTCTGTGAGTTTCTGAGCGTCAGCTTTTCGTGTTGTCTGTGATACTGCACCGCTTTCAAGTATTGCCTTCTGGAAGAGTTCTTTGCTCTCCGGCATTGTCATAAGCAGTGAGATTGAAGCTGCACCTGCTGACTGCCCCATTAACGTTATGTTATTGCTGTCCCCTCCGAATGATGATATGTTCGCCTTAATCCATCGAAGTGCCTGCATCATATCAAGCAGTCCCAAGTTCGTGCTGTCCGTATAACTTATTCCGCCTATGACATTCGAGAGGTCTATGAAGCCCATTATGCCGAGCCTGTATGCGATTGAAACAAATATTATGTCAGGGTTATCCTTCACGAAATTTGCGCCGTCATAGTATGGGTTCGATGTTGCTCCTGAATCATATGCTCCTCCGTATATCCATACGACTACGGGACGCGAAGCTGTCCTATATGTATTTGATGCCCAGACATTGAGATACAGACAATCTTCGGAAGTTCTGAAGTAAGAGTCAGGATTCGCAGGAGATTTTTGCTGTAACGGTATGTATGCGAATTCATTTGCCATGTACAATTTTGCGCTGTCTTCCGGTGCTTCCGGTGCTCTCCACCTGCGGCTGCCTACAGGTGCCTTTGCGAATGGAATTCCCTTCCATGATGTTACACCTTCTTCTGTTACGCCTGAAAATAATCCGTTGTCAGTCATGACCACGTTATTGATATTTTCAGATACTGATGTAGATTTCAGCGTCAGTGAATCGATTCCTGTATCATATTCATAGCTCACAATTGAGGGAGCTGATTCAAATTCTGCTGTGCCATTTCCGAATGATAAAAGATTCAGAAGTGTGCCGTCAGATGCATACCCCTTCACGCTGTCAGGAAGAATGTTATTGTATTCTGATACGTTGTTGAACGTTACAGAGTTTCCTGACTGTTTGAATGAGGATATGCTCTCTAAGACTCCTGAACTTGTTATGTTATTACCTTTCAGCGAGAGTTCTGCAAGATTAAGCTGATTCGTGAAGTCAATATCACTCAGAAGATTATTGTCTGCTCTCAGTGAACTAAGATTGATATTGTCATTGAGATTCAGATTCGTCAGATTGTTATTCCAGCACCATAGACGCGATAAATTGTTCAGGTTTGATGTGTTCAGTGATGAAATTGAGTTCTCTGAACATATCAGCGATTCAAGTTTTGTGTTTTTGCTGACGTTCAGATTCTCAAGATTATTTTTGTCGCAGTAAAGCGTCTTCAATGACGTGAAATTTTCTATGCCCTGAAGAGATTTTACTCCTGTTCCTGATACGTTAATTATATCCACAAGTGCAATTTCTGAATCACTAAGTATATTGTCATTGTTGCTGTCTCGCTGTTTGATTGAATTCCTGAATGTTTCATCTGGAAAATTCAGCGCGTTTATACTAACTTCTGCATGAGACGAAGAGATGAACAGAGCATAAATGAATATTAGTGTTGCAAATTTTTTCATGATATTAATTTTCTCCTGCCTTGAATAACTTTAAGACCATAGGCCATATCGCCATGACAAACAATCCAAGAATGAATCTCTCAACTAACTTTGCTGGTTCTTTCCCGATGAATGACAGCCACACTCTTATACCATGATCCATAAATGCAAGCGGAACAAGTCCTATCACTGCGAGAATGCCTGACTTCATCGTCAATCTTTCTGCCTTGAAGTTTATATATCTCTTCTCGATGTATCTTCCGAGAATCATTCCTGCTAACATTCCGAGCGGGCCTATGCTGCTGAGTATCATGCTATTCGGATCTACGATAATTTTTCCGTCAATTTCATCTATCGGATACGGTTTCAGTGCTATATATGCTCCTGACAGTGCAATGATTATCAGACCAGCAAGAAGAATCATATTCTCGCGTTCAGGACGTGCATAGATGTAACCTGTTATTTTTGAGGCCAGCCAGACTGACAGCAGACCTAAAATAGTTCCGATGATGACATCCTGAGGAGTATGAACTCCGAGATAATTCCGTGATAATGCAGTGAGAATTATTCCCAGAATACACACCCACATGACTAATGGTGCTTTCTTTCTGGTGAGAACAGCTATGCCTCCGTATACTGGAGATGAGTCCATTACGTGCCCGCTTGGGAATGAATATCCTCCTGCCGTTTTTATCGCATTGCCGTAAGGAATCACTCTCGTATCTCTTATCCACGGACGATATACGCAAAACGTGAGTTTAACTACACCATTGATGACATTGCTTAATGAATAGGCAATGAGGATAAACAGACCATCACGTTTATTCACTGCCCAGTAAATGAATACTGGAATGAGAACTAATGAATTTGCAGCGAAATCTGATATCCACATAAGGAACGGAGAAAGAACATTATCAGTTGCGTTCCTGAACTCCTGAAGCCAGAGCAAATATGTGATATCCATTGTCCTATTTTGCTTTCTTCATCAGTGATTCAAGTTCCTTGATTAGCGGCTGAATTCTCTTGTCATTCGCTGGTGTATTGAGTGCGTCTTTTGCTGACATTGTCTTTCCCCAGTACTCAGTGTTTCGCTTCACACTTATGCTTAGTACTGCTCCCTGAAGTGATACACCTGCGAACAGTCCCTTTGCGATTGAGTAGCTGTATATCGATGCCTTTGCTTGTGCATCAGTTGCTGCCTCTGCACGTCTTCCTGCTGGCCCGGCCGCAATTCCTATATCTGCTCCCAGTTCCGTCCTGCTGCTTGTGAATGCCTCAACTCCACGCTGATTGATGACTGCAAGAAGCAGCGATATGCTCTGTGCACCTATCTGAAGTCCGAATGAGCCTCCTCCGATGTTATAGAAACTTGGCCCGTACCATTTCCCTTTTTCGTGTCTCAGTATCAATCCCTCGCCGTATTGTCCGCCGAGAATGAATCCTGCCTTCACCATTGAGGGAACGAATGCGACTGCGTATGCTCCTCTCACCGTCTCTGCCATACCTGAAACATCATCCTGCGCTGTTATCTCGTCTAACATTGAGAGTGAGTTTGTGATTATACGTTCCGCTGATGTTGCCGCAAATGATACGCCTGATACCAAACCAACAATTACGAGTGCACAAATAATTTTCTTCATGATATACCTCCTATTGAATTATAGTTAGTCTTCCTTGCCCGCCGATGTTCTCATACACTTCCGGAATTTCTCCAAGTTTCCTTATGTAGCGTCCTAAAACATCAGAAGCAACTGCATAATTCGATTCTATAATTTTTGCTCCTTTGAACATATGACCGTCTCCATGTTCAAGCAGTACATAGTTTATTGAAACAACCTTATAGATTCTATCAGGGTCAATGACTTCACCGTTTACTTTTACATCTTTTACTCTCCTTTCTCCTTCCATGCTTGAGAACATTCCGGTCTTGTCCATTTTCACGGGCGTGGGTATTCTCGTGTCTATCGTGTATGTAAGTCTTGATGCGTGAAGTAATCCTCCGCTTCTCTGAGGGGCTAAACGTGCTCCTATTTCAAGTTCATCAAGGATAACCTGACCTGATACTTCGGCAATGCACACAGTGTTTCCAAATGGGAGTACCGAAAGAACATCATTGAATATAATATCTCCTGCCATTATGTTTGTACGCATTCCTCCCGCATTCATCAGCGAGAGATCTGCTTTACCCGTCTTCGTCATTGAGGCTGAATCAAGAAGAGCATCTGCAACGAGGTCGCATAAATTCGTCTCAGCATCTCTGAGTAACCATGTGCCTTCATCATCCATAGCTCTCAAATCAAAATTCGTATGCCCCTGATGTGCCGTCAGTGTATCCTCGAAACGTCCTTTTATCTTCTGGATTGCTATATCTACTTCTTCATCTTTTCCGTTCGATGAATCAATGAGTTTCGATGATATTTTTCCGTCAGAAGCAATCGTAACCTGTCCGATATGCGCTAATTCCGTTCCTGACTGCGTGATGATTACGTCTTTTCCGTCTGCATTCTTCACTTTCATCTCAGGAGTAACTTCGTGTGAATGTCCGTCAATGAATACATCAATTCCTCGTGTCCTTGCCGCTATGAACGGTGCACTCCACACCTCTGTTACGTCTTCATATTCGCCGAGATGACCCACAACGATAACATAATCTACTCCCTTTGCACGAACTTTATCGACTGTATTCTGAATATCCGCAATCAATTTCTCGCCGGTTAAATCTCCGTCAAAAGTGTAAATGAAATTCTCTCTTGCGTTATCCATGAAGTATGAAGGTATTGACTTCGCGATTGTTTCAGGTGTCGTTGCTCCGATATAGGCAATCTTAGTGTCTCCGTATGTGAGTATCTTATAAGGATTGAAGACTGGTTTATCATCTGCGACTGTCTTGAAGTTGCATGAGATTAATCCGCACGATAGATTCCTATTGAAGCTCTCTATCATTCCAATTGAATAATCGAAGTCGTGATTGCCGGGTACTACTATGTCATAGCCGACTGCATTCATGATTTCGACTATGTAGCGTCCCTGCGCAATCATTCCTATTGTTGCTCCCTGTGCAAAGTCTCCTGCGTCTACCGTTGTAACATACGGAGTTAGTTCCCTCATTTCGTTTCTGTAGAGTGCGAGGCCTGCATAGCCGATATGATCTTCAACTCCGCAGTGAACATCATTAGTGTACACAATAATAATATCTTTATCTGGTGCTGCTCCGTATGACGGAACAATGAAACATAGCAGCAATAATGATACTGTCAACAACTTACGTAACAAATAAATCATTCCCTTTTTAGTCGTCATAGATAAGATACTTCCTGCGTGTTTCCTTGAACTCGTTTATATCTTTCTCCCATGACTTTTTGATTTCATCTTCAGTCTTTCCAGCCTGAATCATTTTCCTCACTCTGTCAGTTCCGAAAAGCAAATCTATCCAGTAGCGTCCGCGAGTTGAACGGCCAAAGAAGTTTCTCTGTCCTATTGCTTTATATGCACGGATTAAATAACTTATGTTTATTCTGTTGGTCTGCATTTCCTCAAGCGTTAACTGCCTCAAATCGTGACCGTAACATTCCTGATTCATGTACTGAGGATCTTTTGCTCCTGTCATGCTCTTAGGAACAAATTTGAATTCATAGCCGCGTTCACCTTTTAGTAATGGTGATCCATACATCTCAAACGGATATTCAGTTCCGCGTGCCACAGACACAAGAGTGTTTTCAAAGTAACATAGTGAGGCATAAAGGTACACTGCACGCATTGATTTTATGTTCGGCGATGGTCTGCAATTCAGTTTGAATTTCATTGAGTGCGAATAATTTTTACAGGGTATCACGTGAAGATCACATTTCCGCTTGCCTCTCAGCCAGCCTTCACCGTTCATCATTCTCGCCATCTCTCCAAGTGTCAGGCCATGCACTACTGGTATTCTCAATGCTCCTACGTTTGACCTGTACCTGTTATCAAGCAATGGGCCGTCTACATAATATCCGTTAGGGTTCGGACGGTCTAATATGATTACGGGCTTGCCATTTTCTGCACAGACATTCATCAGGCGCATCATTGTTACGTAGTACGTGTAGAATCTCAGACCTATATCCTGAATATCTACAAGCACAACATCGAATTCTTTCACTGCCTTGCCTAATGCATAATCTGCGTCCACTCCGTAAAGCGAGATAGTCTTCACTCCTGTACGGCTGTCTTTTCCGTCTGATACTACTGTTCCTGCGTCATGGTCTCCTCTGAAGCCATGTTCGGGAGTTAATACGCATGACACATTCACTCCGCGTTCAAGAAGAGCATCAAGTATGTGTTCTCCTTCGGGCTGTTCAGGAAGTGATTCATCATCTATCTTTTCAGAGTAGGGTGTTAATATCCCTGAGATGTTCGTGAATATCGCTGTCCTTTTGCCTTCAATCAATGGAAGATATGAATCAAAATCAGTATTGCCTGGCAATATCTCCGCGTTAAGCTGTGTGCATATCAGTAAAAGAATGCCCGCAGTTAAAATTAACCGCGAGCTTTTTTTTGTCATGATAAACTTTCTCATTGTCTTTCTACTTACTGAGCACAACTACTGCTTCAAAATCTGACGCATATGCTTCTGTGAAGTCCATCGTAGTTTTACGCTCATCAGTTATCCTGAATGCTGAACATATCATATCAATACGTCCGTCATTGAGTGCCATTGGAAGTGTCTTAAACGTATAATCAGCAACAATTAATGTCCTGTCTAACTTTTTTGCAATTGCAGCACATATCTCAATATCAACGCCTACAAAACCGTAAGCTGTCTTTATATCATACGGAGGAAATGCCGCATCACAGCCCATCCACAAATAACCGTTCTTTGCTTCCAGGTTGTAATCTATTGCCTCTGGGTCAACATAATCTGTTCTGTATTTCGCTATGATTGATGAAAGTGTGCCATCTGCTTTGATTTCAGAAAGTGCCTTTTCAACTTCTGCCTTCAATGGGTTACCCTTCTTGAATGCTATTCCGTAGTCCTCATTCTTCAAAAACTGATCGAGAATTTTAATTGCTTTGTCTTCCTTCGCAAAATATGTTGCCGGAGATAAATCCATAACTGCCGCATCGATCTTTCCCTCTTTGAGTGCATTGATCAGGCTCGCAAATGTTTCATATTCTGAAACGTTCTCTGTTTTCCCGTCAAGGAATTCGTGAATTGTTACCTCAGTCGATGATCCTGACAGCAAACCTATCTTCGCTGTCCTAAGATCTTCAAGTTTCTCAACGCCTGCCCAGCACATTGAAGCTGAAGCGATGACGAGCATCAATGCCAAAATTTTTTTCATCATGATGATTATTCCTCCTATGTTAATGTGAATTAATAGCGTCTTCTTTCTCTTTCTCTTTCTTGTCTGGCTTCTTCTTTGAGACCTTCCTTGATAAGCTCTCCGATTATGTCAGCAACAAGTTCATCTTCTTCGCGCTGTTTCTCGCGTCTCTCATAATCTCTGCGTTCGCGTTCGTAACGTTCCCATTCTCTGCGCTCACGTTCTCTTCTGTAACTCTGTTCCCTTTCCCAATCGCGTCTTTCTCTTTCGCGGCGCTCTGCTTCACGACGTTCTGCTGCTCGGCGTTCTTCTGCTCGACGCTCTGCAGCTCGGCGCTCTGCAGCACGACGCTCTTCTGCGCGGCGTTCTTCTTCACGACGTTCGCGTTCTCTGCGGTCGCGTTCCCTGCGTTCACGTTCATTACGCTCTCGCTGTCTGCGTTCGGCTTCCCAGCGAGCTTGTTCACGGCGTTCTCTTTCACGCACTGTACTCAAACGTTCAATTCTGGATGCTTCATCAGTCATGAGTCTCGCTGCACTTGATGTTCTGACTTCAATTAACGGTGAAATGATGCATACGAGGGTTAATTCTGCTACAAACTTTTTGATACTCAAATCAAAATCTACCTCCTTTGAATGTGCATTATATTGCAAAAGCACTTATCATTTACATCTGCATTAGAAATGCAAAAATTTCTTCGAGTTTAAAACTCCTGTCCTAATCTCTGACGTTCAACAAGTGATACAAAAAGTCCGTTTTGCTTCATGAGTTCATCATAGCTTCCTTCTTCTACTATGTGCCCTCCGTCAATCACCAAAATTCTTCCGCAGTTCCTCACCGTTGAAAGTCTATGTGCTATTACTATCCTTGTGCACTTCAGATGATCAAGTGAATCTGCAACTAACTTCTGAGTGATATTATCAAGTGCACTTGTCGCTTCATCGAACAATAATATTCTCGGCTTCGGTGCTACTGCCCGTGCTATCACTATCCTTTGAACCTGTCCTCCTGAGAGCGTACTTGTCCCTTCACTTATCATCGTATTCATCATCATGGGCATCTTCCGAATATCTTCTGCTATTCCTGCTGTCTCGGCTGCCCTCCATGCTTCTTGTTCCGTGAGTTCCGGTGCAGTTATCGTGATGTTCGAGTATATGCTTCCGGGAAACAATTTGCTCTCCTGCATTACTGATCCGATATTGCTCCGTAATGCTTTGAGATTCAGATGCCTTATGTCATTACCGTCATAATATATAACTCCGCTGTATGTTCTCTCAAATCCAAGTAGCAAACGCATCAGCGTACTCTTTCCGCAGCCGCTTTTGCCTACTATTCCTATGTATTCGCCGGGCCTTATCTTGAACGAAATATGATCGAGCACTAACGGAGATTTTGATGTGTATCTGAATGATAGATTGCTGACTTCTACACCTCCTCTCAGCTTCAAAGACATATCCCATGATAAATGCTCTGGGGTTGCCTCCAGTATTGGACGAATCAAATCTATAATCGGAGTTATTGAGGCGATTGACATAACTGACATACACAGCGCATTGAATGCAGCCGATATCATTCCGTAAGCTGCTATGAAGGCCATGTAATTATCAATGCTTATTCCTGAATTATATGCACTCATATAAATCACAAGCATTCCAATTGAAGTTATTGCAGGCTGAAAAACTGGAATTAACTTCACAAACAGCGGCGGGTTATATGCCAGATTTGCATCTTCCTTGTAACATGATGCCCATTTCGCAAAGGCTCTTCGTTCTGCTCCAGCTAATTTGATTTTCTGAATCCCGTTTATGAATGCAAATAGTATTCCACTCTCCTTGCCTTGTATCTTCAATACCCTCTTGAGTATCCCTGCCTGAATTTTTGCGGCAGTCATTGAGAATACAAACATGCTCATCATGATACAGAGTACAGGAATAACCATAGCATTCGAGAATCTAAATATCTCAACCACATACATCAGGCTAAGAAACGCAGTAAGCCCCACAGAAAATACAACATTCATCGAAAAATTACACAGCATATTCATTGCTGAGGCCGCATTTGCAAGTTCACTCGATGAATATTTCCCGAAAAACTCAACCGGAAGGTTTATCAGCCTCATCATTACTGCTGCCATTAATGACACATTTGTCTTTTCCTGTATCCTCGATAGTGCTAAATCCCTCACAGCCTGAAAAAGTATACTTGCAAGCCCTGCACTTATCATGAACACTATAATGGCTAAAAGCGGCTGTACGTTTTTAGAAAATATCACATGAGAAAATATTATACGTGTCATGAACGGCGGTATCATCGCGGCAAGAGTCATAGCCATTGTGATTGATGCAATATATACGAGGTCATAGGGTGATAAACTTTTCAATGCATGGATGAATAAATCCCTGACCGATAACTTTCTTGCAGGAAACGGCCTGTAAAAACATTCTGCTTCAGGATTCAGATTCTTCTGCGTCAATGCGTCTATTCGTATCGTCTTTCCTGATTCATAATCCTGATAGTAATATACATTGCGTTTCGGAATCAGTGCCGCATATGTTCCGTTTTTCGTCGTCGCAAGATAAACTCCCGATGCATCTTTGTACCAGCCTTCACTGAGCCTGACTGTCCTATGCATAAGCAATCCTGACTTCAGAACATCATCTGGCGCAACTTCAACGTTATAGAACTTTGCAATCTCCTGAAGAGCATTCTTAGTACTTTCCGTTAATGACTTCCCCGTCAAAACTTCAGATATTTCTAAAAACGCATTCGAGAACGTTTCTTCATCTGCACGTATTCTTTCGTGTAACTGTTCTTCAAACCAGCCTGACATTTTTATTCGTGCTCCTCATTCATTCGTTATCAGTTCAGAATAATATTCGCATTTCCGCACTAATTCGCCGTGGTTCCCTCTGTCTAAAATCTTTCCGTCTTTCATCACTATAATTTCTTCGCAGTCCCTTATGATTGAAAGTCTGTGAGATATTATAATTCGGGTTATTCCTCTGTTCCCAATTAACTTCATAAGCTCGTATTCCGTCTTCGAGTCCAATGCGCTTGTTGCCTCGTCAAGAATTATTATCGTTGGGTCTTGCGCAAGCACTCTCGCAATCTCTATACGCTGACGCTGCCCTCCTGAAAAATTCCTTCCTTCTTCTTTGACTTCTGATGAATAATCTCCTTCCCTCTGAATTATCTCATCATGAATCAGTGCATCACGAGCCGCTAAAATGACCTCGAAGTTTTTAATTGATTTATCCCATAGCCTTATATTATTTGCTATCGTGTCTTCAAAGAGCGTTATGTTCTGGTCAACACATGCTACTGATCCAGTGAATATACTTCGATTTATCTGGCTTATCGGCTTACCGTCAAAGAGTATCTCGCCTTCCCACGCAGGATATAAACCAGTGAGTAATTTCGCTACTGTTGACTTTCCGCACCCTGACGCTCCAACAAGTGCAACGCTTTTGCCTGCTTCAACTCTCAGTGAAAAATTCTCAATAAGAGGGTCATCCAGCTTGTTATATCCGAATTTTACATTTTTCATTTCAACAAGCCCTGATAATTTATTCATGTCCTCTTCAAAATCTTGAGACTGCGTCCTGTCTTCAACATTCACATCAACAGGATACTTGAAGACATCCTGCACTCGTTCCATGTTTGTGCGCATCTCCTGAATCTGCTGACTTGCAAGTACGAGATTCTGTGCCGGAGTCTGAAACGCTGTAAGGTAACCAGTGAATGCGGAGATAAGTCCGATAGTCCATTCTCCATGAATCACAAGCCTCACTCCCAAGAACAATATGATGTATGACGCAAGCATTGAGAGAAGCAGCGGAATTTGTCCTAGAATGCTGTTGAGCTTCGCAAATTTCACCGTCTGCATGTTCGCATTCGCCTGAAATCCTGACCATCTCATGAAAAATCCGTGTTCTGCTCCCGCTGACTTTATCGTCTCTATCATATTTATTCCCTGCATTGTCGTCCCTGCGAGATTGGCCATTTCTGTCATCTGAACTCGTGTTATGTTCACTCGCTTCTTCGATATGTAATCTGCCGCAATTATGCTCAGTATCACAGAGATTATTCCCATGCACGCGAGAAGAGGACTGTAATTCATCATTATGCAAAGATTTAGAATCATACTCAAAATATCAAGAACTAACGGCGTTAACGTGTTTATTAGAGTGTCTGCAATTTTTTGATTCGATGCATAACGTTGTATTATGTCTCCTGCCATTCTCTGCTCAAAAAATTCAACAGGCAGCCTCAGCATATGCCACAGAAATTTTGTGCTTGCTATTATTGCCGTCTTCCCTTGCAGCTTTAACAGATACAAAGACTTTATGCACAGCGAAATTATCTGAAATAACGCTAATGCTCCAAGCAAAAGGAAAAATTGCAATGACCAGTCAGAATATTTTCCAGTGAGAATATTATCAACAAAGAATCTCGAAAACGCTGGCGTAATCATTCCTATTATTGACGCAATCAATGCCGTGAGCGTTACAAGCACTATCGCGGGCATTGTACCCTTCAGTCTTTCTCCTGCAAACTTCAGAATCGATTCAGGCTGTCCTCCTGTCTCAAAATCATCTTCGGGTTCAAACATCATGCATATCCCTGAATACGACCTGCTGAACTCTTCAAAGGTTATGGTCATCTCTCCGCCGCTTGGGTTATTGATATATACATTCTTCCCTTTGAAACCGTCTACAACAATGAAGTGATTGAAGTTCCAGAACACTATACACGGAAATGTTGCCTTTTCCCTCAATTGATTCGCTGAACACTGAAACGCTCTCGTACTCAGCTTATACTTCCTGCTAACCTGATATATATTCCAAAGATTTGAACCGTCTCTTGATACTCCGCATTCTTTTCTTAACTGCTCAAGAGGAACCCATTTTCCGAAATACGCAAGTATCATACACAACGCTGCCGCTCCACATTCGAGTGCCTCCAGTTGTATCACGACAGGAACTTTCACAACACCTTCTTTAACTGTTTGCTTTATTTTGCTGCGCGTAAACATTTTTTTGCTTCACTTCAGAAAAAACGAAATAGGCCGTATGATTTCTTTATTCTGTGTTTCAATCTCTCCGGTGAATATCCAGAATACAAAACCTGCAAGCACTATTATGATTGCTGACAATATAACCCATACACCAGAAGATGTTACCCGTATATAGTTATCCAATTGCTCTGGTGATTGGATTCTCATCTCCAAATTCGATGGCATTAACGTTTACTCCTCTTTTTCTCGTTTCTGCGTGAACGTTCCGACCATTTGTAGCCCGCCATATAATCCCCGTGATAGCTTTTCAGTGCTTCAGGATCTCCTTTGAGGTATTTGTACATATCGCAGTCTATAATGTCCGGGTTGATTGCGATGTAATTCATTGATTTCTGAATTATTCCTCTCACTCCAGCTTCACTCAGCGTAGACTTCAATGATGTCAGTACGACATGATAATAGCCTAGCAGAAGCTCATTATATTCTCTGCCCTCAAATAACAATGAACACACTTGCCTTGTTGTAAGTCCAAGTCCGCGATGATCAACCAGTATCGCAAGAAGCTCCTTTGACTTGCTCCTCTTGAATAATAACCTTCTGCCCCGGACATACACATTGAATCCTCCGAATGTCTTCACTGCAACTTTTACGCGTCTCAAAGGTGCAGGATAATGATTCGTCAGATATTCCACTTCTCTGCTGATGTCTTCAGGTTGGACTGGCTTGAGCAAATATGAATCTGCATGAACGTGAAACGCATCAGCCATGTGTTCTTTAGAGTTCGACATAAAGATCACATGCGTGTCTCTGAATTTAGCTTTGAGTCCCTCAACAAAATTTGCCGCTGAATTCTGATCCGCGTCTATAAGAGCTACATCAAATTCTTCATCTTTGAATTTCAATGCCTCTTCAAAATCACGCGCCTCTACAACTTTTGCCTCTGGTTCTGCTTCCTTGACAGTGCTGATTAAATTTTTAAGACTGGTTTTGTCTTTTTCAATTACAAGAAATTTCATCAAAGTATTACAAGCCCCCTTGTGTTTTAACTATTGCATGTATTTTACAATTGCTGAAACGAAATATCAATTTAATAATGAATTTTTGTTTATATATAAAAAATTTTAACTGAGAATTTTGTTTTTTAATAGAAAAACATTTGAAAAGAATGTACAATTGTTGTAAACTTATTACGTTTTGAATCTACAAAAAAAAAATAAGAAGTTGAGAAAGGATGTGAAGATATCATGCCAAGAAAAAAGAAATCAGAAGTACAATTGGAGAATGAGCTTACGGAAGAAATGATGTACAGCATCAGCGGCGGTTTTGATATATCAAGACTTATGGCCAAGTGCCCCGTAGCAGGTTGCGCTTTCGAGTCCACAAGAATGTCAGAACTTAACGTTCACATGAAGCAATGTCACCCCGAACTTTGCTAAATTAATTTGTGAATAGAATCCTCTGAGTGTAAAGTTTTAAGCAAAAAAAAAATTTACACAGGAGGATTTTGTTTTTTGTTCTAAGACACACATAAGAAAACTTTTTATCACCTTCTGAAAAGAATTGTGTTGTACAATAAACACAATAAATCTAACAAGAAGGTGTTTTTTATAATGAAAAAGTTTTTGTGCGTTTTAGTTATGCTCACGTGTTTTGTGGGTGCGTCATATGCTGATGTCAATGTTGGTCTTCTAACACAGCTAAACATGACACAGGCAGAGTTCCAGACATATATGGATGCTGCATTGTCTTCAGGGCTGTGGACATTGTTTTCTGCAAGCAACAGAGAACCGGCAATTTTTGTGTTTTATGATTCGCTGATTGAAATGCAGATGGCACTGAACAAAGGCGCAGTTGATGAGATAGACCTTCCTGAAGCTGTCGGTGAATATGTCATCAACACAAACAGTGATTATTCGGTTGCGGCAGTGGCAATATCAAAACCAGTATATTTTGCATTCGGCTTCAAGGAGAAAAGAGGCGAAACTCTGTGTGCAAAGTTCAACGAGGCATTGAAGGCCATGAAGGAAGATAAGACACTTGCACTTCTTCACGCTGAGTATCTTGTTAATCCCGGAATAAATATGCCTAAGCCTGCTGAATTTCAAAAATTTGACGGAGCAGAGACAATCAAAATAGCAGTTACTGGAGATCTTCCGCCGATAGATTTCATAGCGGCAGACGGAACACCTGCGGGATTCAATACGGCGATACTAGCGGAGATAGGAAAACGTCTTAAAATTAACATCGAGCTTTTTAATATTAACGCTGGAGCAAGAGCAGCAGCTTTAACATCAGGAAGAGCAGATGTAGTTTTCTGGTTCCAGGTCAGAATGGGAGAAGGAGTACAGCCAGACGTACCTAAAGGGGTAATACTTTCTGATTCATATTACGACTGGACGAAATATTTTCACATAAGAAAGAAGTAAGACAAAAACAAAAAAAGCCTCGCAGAGCATAAAAACTTTGCGGGGTTTCTTTTTTTGTGAAGAGATTCAAAAAAAGAGCCGAAGATTTCTTCAAAGTATCTTCGACTCTCATTATCTTTTCTTATATTCTGGTCGGGACGAGAGGATTTGAACCTCCGGCCTCATGGACCCGAACCATGCGCGCTCGCCAGACTGCGCTACGTCCCGTAAAACGTCAGAATTCTATCATGCGATAAAATTTACGTCAAACATTCAAATCTTCGCCTTCAGTAGACGCAACTACAGCACACACTGCCGTATCGCCCATTACGTTTACGCATGTACGAGCCGCATCAAGAACTACATCTATGCCCGCGAGAAGTGCAATGCCCTCAATGGGAAGCCCTACGCTTGTGAGAACGAGTGTGAGCATGATTAAACCTGCACCGGGAACACCGGCTGTACCGACTGAAGCAAGGGTAGCAGTAATGACTATGCCAAGCTGCATTTGAAGCGTAAGAGGAACATTGAAAGCCTGTGCAACGAATAACGCGCATACTCCCTGATACAATGCTGTGCCATCCATGTTGATTGTCGCACCCAATGGAAGAACGAATGAACTCACTCCTTCAGATACGCCTAAATTATCGCGGACGTTTGAGAGAGTAACAGGAAGAGAACCAGAGCTTGAACGCGTAACGAATGCCGTAATTGCAGATTCACGAATGCCCCTGAAATACCACATAGGAGATCTCTTGCAGAACATTCCAACCATAGTTGAATAGATGAGGATCGCATGAATCGCACAGCCAATGTAAACAGCAGCTATGATCTTCGCAAACGGAGCAAGAATCGAAAATCCGAACTTGGTCGCAGTGATTGAGATTAATGCGAAGACACCATAAGGAGCAAAATTCATTACGATATGCGTAACTGAGTACATGACATTTGCAACGCTCTCGAAGAAATCTGCAACTTTCCTGCCTCTTTCACCCGCGAGTATGCACGCGATACCGAAGAATAATGCGAACACGATTATCTGCAACATGTTGGCATTCACCATTGAGGCAATTGGATTCGTTGGGAAGATATCGAGAATAACATCAACGAGAGGTTTTGCTTCCCTTGCACTTGCCTGAAGTCCTGCGGGAATGTTCATTCCTGCTCCTGCATTGAAAATATTTCCGCATGCAAGCCCTATTATGATTGCAACTGCCGTTGTGATGAGATAGAGTGCAAGTGTCTTGATACCTATGCGTCCGAGCTTGTGAACATCTCCGACTGATGCCGCACCTGCAACAAGAGAAGAAAAGACTAACGGAACGATGAGCATCATTAAGAGCCTGAGAAATATTTTGCCGATGAGATCAATGAAGGGCATGACGTAAGTGCTAAGGACTGTGGAACTCTCAACGACAGGGCCGATAGCGAAACCGAAAATGATTCCGAGAACAAAACCGATTGAGATTTTCAAAAGGAGGGACATTTTCTTCATGATGAGATTCAACTCCTCAGTTAAAATTTTATGTTCGTAATTTTACAACAGCTTTCATTTTCCTGTGCAGCCTGGCCCTTCTATTATGCTTGTTCCTTCCCGCTTGGGAATAACATTAATCTGTGCCGCTATTCTTTCCTTCAGTGCCTGAACATGCGATATGATCCCTATCATGCGTCCCTCTCTGCGAACTTCACCAAGTGCTTCCAGTGCTGTGCTAAGTGCTTCGTCATCGAGTGAACCGAATCCTTCATCAAGAAATAATGAATCAACACGTGCCTTACTGCCTGATAATTGAGAAAGTCCAAGCGCAAGTGCAAGACTGATAATGAATCTTTCACCGCCTGATAAATTACTTGTAGGTCGAATTGCATTTGCCTGTTCTCTGTCTCTCACACTGAGTTCTAATTCATTCTCTTTTGTGTCCGCTATGAGTTCGTATCTTCCGCTGAGTTTTGAAAGCTGAATGTTCGCAAGGTTTATCATCATTCCGAGTGTTACGCGCTGGGCAAATATTCTGTATCTGTTGCCGTTCTTGTTGCCGATTAACTCATTCAGTGCTGACCAGTCAGAATATATTACTGCCTGCAATTTATATTTCTCGTTCAATTCTTCAAGTTCAGCTTTAAGTCTTCTCCTCGAATCTATTGTCGCCTCAAGTGCACCTGTCTTCTTCTGAATGAATGCAATGATACGTTCGTCTTCATCAAACAGGGGATTCAATTCTTCAAGTGTCTGCTGAGTTATTGCTTTTGCTTCTTCAGTATTCAATTTCTCAATGATATTATTTTTTAATGCTTCTAGTCTGCGCTTGTTGTCTTCAAGATACTGCTTCCTGTCCTGAAGTTTTTTCAGCTCATTGTCACTGAGTATTGATGCCTTGAATTGATTCTCGTCAGCAAAATTTTTCTCCGCAAGTTTGATTTTGAAATCGCTCTCTAAACATTCAAGCTCGCTCTTCAGAATTTCAAGTTCAGCAGCATTATCATTTAGATATTTCTGCAATTCCTCAATCTTAGGCCTAAGTTTTAGCATTTGTTGCCTCATACTTTCTATATCGTCCTCAAGTTTTCGCACTGCATTTGCCCACGCTCTTACGCGATCACGGGCATCCTTTGACGAGACCATATCGAATATGCCAAGAGGTTCACATGCTTTAAAAACTGCTCTCTTTGCTGTCTCTGCAAGATTACTCTTCGATTCAAAATCCTTTATGCACTTCTCATACTGCGTCCTGTA
The DNA here is from genome assembly GCA_905235395.1 of uncultured Synergistales bacterium. Classification (GTDB taxonomy): domain Bacteria; phylum Synergistota; class Synergistia; order Synergistales; family Aminobacteriaceae; genus JAFUXM01. Next base: position 42,817 of record CAJOLN010000001.1, on the reverse strand, counting down.
CATCGTGTATTCTGACTGTGCAATTCTAACCTCTTTGCTCACTGCTTCAAAACTTGGCCTTATGCTTTCAGATTCACTTTGAGGATTAACGTGATTTACCGCAGGGTGTTCAACAGATCCGCATACAGGGCATGGTTCGCCAGGTTTCAGATTCATTCTTGCTTTGCCTAACACAGCTTCTTCATAATGATCGAGTACAGCTTTGTATTTTTCATCAGCAGTTTGAAATTTTGCCTGTGCAGTTTGAAGAGATAATTGAATTTTTGCTTTTTCCTCTCCTGCTTTCAATGCTTCCTCTTTTCTCTCCTCGAAAATTTTTATCAGTGATTCGATTTCGCTTCTTATTGCCTCTGGAGATTCTGTTGTATCGCGTCTTATGCGTTTAAGTTCAATTTCAAGTTCATTCATCTTACCTGTCTCTATGTCTGAGAGTTCTGCTGTGCTTTTCATAAGGTCGCGTTTGTATACTTCATATTTCCTGCTGAGTGTTTCAAATCTTCTTCGTCTTTCGTTCAATTCTCTGTGAAATGCAATAATCTCATTTGCTCGTAATGCAGCTTCAAGTTTCGCATTGTCACTGCTGAACATATCAATGCGTTTCATGAGTTCAATTTCATCTCTGTTATTGCTTTCACGATCATTTTTGAGCCTTTGAATTCCTCTCAGCCAATCTATAGCTTCTTTCATGGCCTTATGCTTTGATGTCAGACTCTCTTGTTCAGCCTGAAGTCTCGAAAGTTCAGCGTGAATTTCTTCATCACTTCCGAAATCATCATTAGGCTTCATTGAATCAATTCGTATTTTTATGTCATCAAGTTTTCGTTCTTCCCTTGATGTACGCTCGTACACTTCAGTTGATATTCTTCCGTATATTTCTGTTCCAGTGATCAGCTCAAGAATTTTTGAACGTTCCCCTGAACTTGCACTGAGGAACGCGTCAAAGCCGCCTTGTTCGAGCATCATTGCCTGAGTGAATTGCTTGAAGTTCATTCCTGTTATGCGTTCAACTTCCTGCAATGTTGTGCTGAGTTTCTGTGCTGAGATTATTTCACCAGAATAATGAGAGAGTACATGTTTAGCTGTCTGAAGCTGAGAATTTTTGCCGAGTTTGTTCTGTCTCCATGAGCATATATATTTCTCTCCGCATGTCTCGAACACTACCTGAGCGTAACATTCTTTCGTGTGCTTAGACATGATTTCATTTGACTGTCCGCCTATACGTCCAAGTCTGGGAGTTTGCGCGTAAAGTGCGAGACATACAGCGTCAAAGATTGTAGTTTTGCCTGCACCAGTTGGGCCAGTTATCGCAAATATTCCTTCTGAAGTGTATTCTCTGTTCGTTAAGTCTATGTGCCATTCTCCGCGCAATGAATTCAAATTCTTCAATCGTATGTCTAATATCTTCATGCTAGTAATCAACCTCCAGACTCCTCAATATTTCGTGATACAGCGGAATAAATTTTTCTCTCTGTTCTTCAGGCGTGTTGTTGAAATCAAAACATAGTTTCAGCATTTCATCAGGAGTTATGCTTTCAAGATTTGGAACATCAACAGTATTCCCATTTGTGCTTTTGCTTTCATCATAGAGGCTCATAATTTCAATGTTGGGATAAATCTTCGCACATTCATTTACTCTTTCCTGAAGATTCATTTCTAATTCTCCCTTGTGTGTAACTTCAAGCCATATTGATTCGTTTTCAAGGCCAAGTTTTGATATTTGGGATTCAATTTCTTCAATGCTTCCTGAAATTCTTTCAAGCCTCTGAAAAACAGGAACACGAATCTCATTAACGCTCACGAAATTTCTTCCTTCAAATTCAATTATGCTCACGCTCTTTTTTTGTTCTGCCTCACTAAATCCCATTGCAATTGGTGATCCGCTGTAACGTATATTCTCTCGCCCTATGCTCTGCGATGAATGAAGATGACCCAGTGCAGTATATGCAATGTCCTCAGAGAATATATCGCTTCCAATTTCAACAGATGTCCCTACATAAAGCGAACGTACACCGTCACCTTCACGTGTCTTTCCGTTTTTCAGGAACAAATGACCCATTGCTATTATTGGAATGTCATTATCACCTCGCAAACTTCTTGCATGTTCAAATACTCGTTCATAGTGATTCTTTATGCCGGCCTGTAATGCCCTGTCTATATCACTGAATGAATCTTCAGCACTAACTTTCCTAACGTCTTTGTCTCTCAGGAATGGAACTGCACACACAATTAATTCAAGCCTGCCTTCGGAATCATAAAGGGGTATCACTTCGTCTTCAGGGTTATCACATGCCTGGCCTATAACATGAATTTTGCAGAGTTTGAGAATGTCTGAAGGTGCGTCAATGAATGAAGGTGAATCATGATTGCCTGATATTATGACCGTGTGCCTGAGTGAAGAGTTTGCTATGCGGGCTAAGAATGAGTAATAGATGTTCTGAGCTGTAACTGAAGGTGTGGTATTGTCGAATATATCGCCGGATATGAGCAGCGTATCAATGTTTTGATTCACAATTTGAGATTCGAGCCAGCAAAAAAATTTTTGGAATTCTTCTGTGCGTTCATGTTCTTTAAGTCTTCTGCCTGTGTGAATGTCTGATGTGTGAAGTATGCGCATTAATCATCACTCCTTGTATTCTGTACAAAATTAAATGAGTGTTGTATTTTGAAACTCAGAAAATTTTATCATGATCATGCAGGAGATTTAAAAATTGGATTGGCATTTTTCACAGCTATTTATCATTTGCCCGCTAGTCTTCATCGGAGGAGTCATTGACGCAATAGGAGGAGGCGGAGGTTTAATTACTCTTCCTGCTTTCATGATTGCAGGCTTTCCTGTACACTTCGCAATGGGCACCAACAAAGTAAGTTCCGTAATGGGAACATCAATAGCATTCACAAAGTTCATGAGAGACGGTTATATGCCCCTGAAACTTTCACTCTTCGGAATTGTCTTCGCACTCACGGGTTCATCACTAGGAGCACAGACAGCATTACTCATAAGCGATTATGCATTCAAGATTCTAATGCTCGTTATTCTTCCTGTAACTGCATATTACGTTTTCAAGAGTCAAAATTTGCTCACCGAGGAACGGGACACTCATGATGACATTACGACACGAACATACATTGTGTGTGTGGTTGTTGCGTTCTGTACGGGATTCTACGACGGCTTCTACGGGCCTGGTGCTGGTACATTCATGTTGCTGCTCATGGCTGGTGCAGCGAGACTGAGTGTGCAGAAGGCTAACGGTGTTGCGAAGGCGATTAATTTTGCGACAAACTTTGCGGCTGTCGTTGTGTATTTCTTCAATGGTAAAGTCATATGGCAAATGGGAGTTACGGCAGGAATTTTCAGCATAATGGGAAATTACATCGGCGCAAGATTCTTTGAGAAGGGAGGAGCTAAAACTGTACGGCCTGTTATACTAATAGTGCTCGCATTATTTTTTGTGCGGGTAATTTATGATTTAGTTTTCTAATTTCACAGAAAGGATTTGATTCATCAATGCGTAAGTTAAAATTCATTCTTGCAGTTCTCGTTGTACTGGCCTTATCGTCAGTCTCATTCGCTCATCCCGGAAAGCTCGACAAAAACGGAGGACATTATGATAAAGAGACAGGCGAGTATCATTATCACAAAGGCCCGAATGCTCTCGAAACTCTCGAACTCAGACGCAATACCGTCTACAAGGCCAAGATATTACGTGTAGTTGACGGTGATACAGCAATAGTATCATTTGAATTTGATGACGGCAGCAAGTATCAGAAAGAACGTGTTCGCTTCTTAGGTGTCGATACTCCAGAAACAGTTCATCCAAATAAACCCGTTCAGTTTTACGGCAAAGAGGCAAGCGATTTCACTAAAGCACAACTCACAGATAAAATCGTTTGGCTTCAGACTGACGTAGGTACAAAAGACAGATATGACAGAATGCTCGCGTATGTATGGCTGAAAGAACCCAGCAAGAAAGACCTCGATGATGAGAAAGCAATACGAAAATACATGTTCAACGCAAAGTTATTGCTTGACGGTTACGCACAGCTCATGACGATTCAGCCGAACTCCAGATATTCAAATCTCTTTGTGCATTTCCAGAGGGAAGCAAGAGAAGCAAAGAGAGGACTCTGGGGAAAAGAACCAAAATAGTTTTGCAGTCAGTGGTCAGTGTCATTGCTGGCCACATATCTCCATTTCATTGAGGCGTACTCCTCTGCATAATCAATATTGATTCTCGGTGAAGTCATTATCACTGGAGCAGGACGTTCATCATCAAGCAGATACAATTTATCTCCGCATAAATCGATTCCATAATGCATTTTCGTTATTCCCATTGCACAGCACAATTTGCCCGGCCCATTGCATAGATTTCTTAGCGATTCAGTTTTTCGTCTGGCTTTCATGAGTTCGATTCCTTCATGAGGTTCTAACGCACGAATCAAAACAGCTTCGGGTTTATCAGGAGTATTAACCGTGATGTTAAAACAATAATGCATTCCGTAAATCATATACACGTAAACATATCCTCCTTCATGAAATTGAATCTCTGTTCGTTCCGTTCTCCTGTTATTGTATGTGTGAGCAGCTTTATCCTCCGGGCCTTTGTATGCTTCAGTCTCAATTATGATTCCCGAAGTGATACCTTCATTTGATTCATGCACAAGAATTTTTCCGATTAAATCTCGCGCAACAAGATTAACGTCTCTGATATAAAATTTACGTTCAAGTTTCTTCATGTGTATACGCTCCTGCGATTATAATTACACAAAATTTTTTCATGAAGGCAGAAATGAATCAATGACATCAAAAATTAAATTTGCGGCACGTTCAGAAGTCGGTTATTTCAGAAAGAACAATGAAGATAATCTCTTCTGCAACGGCGTAATCATGAAAGAGAACGAGAGAGATAAACCATTTTTCATAAATGGAATATGTGAAGCTCCGTGTGTCTTTGCTGTCTTCGACGGCATGGGAGGAATGGACAGCGGAGAACTTGCATCACTCACAGCGGCAGAATCATTATGCGGACATGCAGAACGAATCAATCACGGAACATTTGAAGACATGAATCAATTTGCTCATGACGCAAACGCAAAGCTGCTCTCAATCATGAAACAGCAGAACATTCAGACGGGTACGACACTTGCATTAATATCTTCGGGAACAAAATCATTTGCAGTATTCAATCTCGGAGATTCACGCGTGTATGTGCGCAAGGGAGACACGGTGATACAAGTTACAGATGATCATACTGTGACGGCTGAGAAACTGAGAGCAGGAAAGATTACACCTAAGCAGGCCATGACTGACAGATACAGAAATGTTCTTACGCGTTGCTTGGGCATGAGTGATTCATTTTCAGTGTCACCGGATCTATGCGGAGTATTTCCTTTTATTGAATGTAATCGTGCAATGATATGTTCAGACGGATTGACGGACATGCTCACACATAAAGAAATTGCTGAAATCATGAAGAGAGATGAAGATGTTTCAGAAATTGTGAATGAACTTGTGAACCTTGCGCTGAATAATGGAGGACATGACAACGTAACATGCATAGTTATTGATTTTCATAACGATGAAATTATGCCATAAATTCAGCAATATACTTCACAACTTTCACAGACGCAAATCATATAATAACCTCGTGATTTAAAATATGCTTCATGAGGTTTTTTTGTAATTTTATTTCCGGGAGTTTTATTATCATGCGAAGAATTTATTTCTTGTTGTTCACGGTCATGTTCTTACTATCATTTATCAGCCTCGCGTACTCTTCTGAAGTTAACATTGACGGTCTTACTATTGAGGAATGCATAGCACTTGCATTGAGGAATCACCCTTCATTGAAGACTGCAAAGAGTTCAACGAGGGATTTTGAGGCACAGATTGAAACGGTAAGGGCAGCCAACAGGGTAAAAGTGAATCTCACAGGTTCACTAACACATTCAGGTGCGTATGAACGTTTTGATGAAAGTGATAACAGTACTTCATTGAGACTTGAAGCAACGAAGACGCTATATGATACAGGACGTAACAGGCTCAAAAGGGAAATTGCTGAAGAGAATATCAAAGGCTCACTTGAATCCGAACGTCAGGCAGAGATAAAAGTTGCGGCCAATGCGAAGAGAGCATATTATGATTTGGTTCTGAAGTTTCTGAATCGTGATGTTGCACAAGAAAAGCTGAGGCATTCAGAAGAACAATTAAAGAATGCACAGGGAATGTATGAAGTTGGGACGAGTCCGTATATTGATATAACAAAGGCACAGGCAGATGTATCAAGTGCAAGGGTCTCACTGATTAAGGCTGAAAATGATATTCTCGTATCGCAGGAGGCTCTTCGTGTTGCAATGGGTACGGACATAAACGGCCCGTTCAATATTGCATTATCAACTAAACTTTTGCTTCCTGAACCGGCAGATGATGTGAACGTTTTAATTGCGCGGGCACTTCAGGACAGGCCAGACTACATAAAACTTCAGCACGATCACAGGGGCGCAGAGCTAGCGATAATTGATGCGGCACGGACGAATTCACCAACGATAACGGGCAGTGCAGGAACATCATTATCAAACTCAGAGAAGAACAAAGCAACAGAGACATACAATTTTGCAGTGAGCATGACAGTTCCGCTTGAGGACGGCGGAGCAATGAAGGCATCAATAGAATCAAAACGTGCAGCGCTGGAAAAAAACGAAGCATCAATTGAAACTCTGAGGCAGTCATTGACATATGATATCCGCAAGGCAGTCTTAGAACTCACGAATGCGATTGACCTGGTGAGATCATCAGAGGACAGTGTGAAATATGCAGAGGAAAGCCTTGAACTTGAACGCGGACGCTATGAGGTAGGTGTAGGAAATTCTCTTGCGGTCAGTGATGCAGTGTCGAAACTTGCGACTGCGAGATACACATACTATCAGGCACTTCATGATGCACAGAAGGCACGAGCAGATTTAGATGAAGCACTTGGACATTTTCCGCCGGAGGTGAATTAGTGAACAGCATAACAGACTTGCATATTCACACGACAGCTTCAGACGGAACAGATACGCCTGAAGAATTATTGATGAAGATTCGTGACGCAGGCATAAGGACATTCGCAGTAACAGATCATGATACGATAACGGGTGCGCTTGAGATGAGCAAAATGATTCACGATGATGTGAAATTTATTCGAGGCATAGAATTTTCATGCAGGACACCAGAAACTAATACTAAGTGCCACATACTTGGCCTGAATTATGATTCATGTAATGCGGAATTCATTAATGCATTGAGGACAGGAGAAGAAATGCGTCACAAAAAATTCTGGAAGCGAATTGAGATTTTGCGTGATGAATTTGAAATTACATTCACGAATGAAGAAATTGAATCGCTGATGAAGATTCAGAGTGTAGGTAAGCCTCACATAGCGAACATGATAGTCTCAAAGGGATTGGCTCATGATAAACAGGACGCGATTAACCGTTATGTGAACAAATGCAGGATTGGAAATGACAGATTGAATGCTGATTTTGTGATTCGTGCAATACGTTCTTCGGGAGGTATTGCGGTGTGGGCGCATCCACTTGGAGGCGAAGGAGAGAGTGAACTTTCAGAAGATAGATTTGAAAGTACACTAAGCGAATTAATATCATATGGTCTTCATGGCCTCGAATGCTTTTACTCTAAGTATGACTATGCGACATGTGAACATCTTGAATCAATTGCGAATCACAACGGGCTATATGTCTCAGGAGGAAGTGACTATCACGGTGGGAATAAAAAAATCCCATTGGGTAAACTGAACGCAGAAAATATAATAGTGCCGCCAGAAAGACTGAGCATTATGAAAATAATATAATTGGGAGTGAAACACAGAATGAGAGCAGGACTCAAAAAATTATTCTTACTTGCAGTAATTGCAGGCATAGGTTACGCAGTATATTATTTCTTTCTTCATAAGGAGCCTACAGTTTACGGTCTCACCACATCACCGATAACGAGGGGAGATATAACATCGACAGTAACAGCAACAGGAGAATTGAACGCATTGAATGTTGTAACAGTAGGAACGGAAGTATCCGGAACGATTCGAGAACTGTTTGTTGATTTCAATTCGGAAGTAACGAAGGGGCAGCTACTCGCACAGATTGATCCGTCGAATGCAGAGCAGACACTCAAACAGCAGGAGGCAACGTTAGCGGGATATGAAGCATCAATGCGGAGTGCACAGGCCTCATTGAGAGATGAAGAACGTCAGCTTGCAAGAAACAGAGAATTATTTAACAGGAAATTGGTTGCGAGAAGCACAGTAGATACGAGTGAGACGAACGTTGCAGTGAAGAAGGCAACCCTGAATGAAGCACGTTCACGAGTACTGAACGGGAGAGCAGCAGTAGAGAAAGCAAAAACTGATTTGGGGCATACGAGAATCACATCACCAGTGGACGGCATAATAATAGACAGACAAGTTGATGTAGGTCAGACAGTTGCGGCGAGCTATCAGACACCGACACTCTTCAAGGTTGCAAGAGACTTAACGAGAATGCAGATTGAGACGAAAGTTGATGAGGCTGACATAGGAACAGTGAAAGAAGGCCAGGATGTGACGTTCAGAGTTGACGCATTTCCTGAGGAAAACTTCAGCGGAAAAGTTGTGCAGGTACGAATTGCACCGTCGAAGAGCGATAATGTTGTAACGTACACAGTGATAATTCATGTTGATAATTCAGAATTAAAATTGAAGCCCGGAATGACAGCTAACGTTTCGATTGTAACAGCGAAGGTCAAGAATGTTTTGTGCATACCTGTTGCAGCATTGAGATTCACGCCTCCTGAAGAACTGCTTGATACGATTTCATTCGACCGCGAGATTCTGACTCAGAGGAAGACCCTTAAAAGCGGTACATTATGGCCTGAAGAGGACGGTATTATGATGATACCTGTGCAGGTTGAAACAGGAGTATCTGACAACAAACATGTTGAGCTTGTGAGAGAGAAATCTGGAGATGCACGTCCTATATTGCGTGAAGGAACAGAACTTGTGATAAATGCTCAGGCAGGAGTGAAGACAGGAGTAACAACTACGGGAGGCATGATGAGACAAACGAGACGAATGACCGGAGGAGGAAGAGGAGGAAGACCATAACCGCGATAAAGAAAAATAATTCCCCTGTTTGAAATTGAGCAGGGGATTTTTTATATCTTAATCTTTATGCTTCAATCGGAATTTCTGCCTCGTCCTGTCTTGGCCATGTCGATGTCCATGTTCTTACTGGCATTCCCCAGATGTTAATGAACCCTACTGCCGCTGAATGATCAAATGCATCACCCTCTGAATATGTTGCGAGGTCATGACGATATATACTCTTCGATGCCTTCAGTCCGCGAACTACTGCCTGCCCTTTGAACAAACGCATCTTCACTGTGCCGTTCACATATCTCTGTGTGTCATTGATGAACGCATTTATCGCATCACGTAACGGAGAGAACCAATAACCTTCGTATGTGAGTTCTGCAAAACGTGTTTCAAGTTCGCGTTTCGTTCTCAAAACCTGCTTATCGAGAGTCAATGTCTCCATTGCACGATGAGCTGCAAGAAGTGTTGTTGAACCGGGACATTCATAAACCTCTCGTGATTTGAATCCTACAAGCCTGTCTTCAACCATATCAATGCGTCCGATTCCATGACGGCCTGATATCTTATTGAGCTTCTGAATCAATTCAACTCCGTGCATTCTTTCACCGTTAAGCGCAGAAGGTATGCCTCCCTCAAATGTTATCTCTATGAATTCAGGTGCATTTGGGCCTTCAATTGGGTTAGCTGTCATCTCGTATGCATCTTCCGGAGGTTCATTCCATGGATCTTCGAGCATTCCGCATTCAATTGATCGTCCCCATAAATTATCGTCCGTGCTGTATGGTGATCCTGCTGTAGCTCTCACTGGTATTCCGTGCTTGTCTGCATACTCAATCTCTGCTTCTCTCGTGAAATGCCAATCGCGAACCGGAGCAAGAACTTTGATTTTTGGATTCAATGCTGTAGCACACACTTCGATTCGTACTTGGTCTTGGCCTTTTCCTGTGCAGCCATGTGCAACCGCAACCGCACCTTCTTTGTTCGCAATGTCTACGAGTGTCTTCGCAATCAATGGACGAGACAGAGCAGAGACTAACGGATATGTTCCCTGATACATCGCATTAGCCTTCAGTGACGGGTAAACATAATTTTCAACGAATGTCTTCTTCAGGTCAAAGATATACGCTTTCACTGCTCCGCTGTGAAGTGCCTTTGCCTTTGCCGCCTGAAGGTCTACGTCTTTCTGTCCTACGTCCGCTGTCATCGTTATCACATCATAGCCCTGTTCTGTGAGCCACATTACTGCAACCGAAGTATCAAGTCCTCCGCTGTACGCAAGCACTGCCTTTCCTTTTTTCTCCGTCATATTATGGGATTCCTTCTTTCAAAAAAATTTTGCAACTAAGAATTATATTTAGTACGGGAGAAAATGCCAGAGAAAATTTATGATTGGGTCAAAGAATACATTTATGATTCCTGTCATCAATAACACAAGCAGAATTATCATTCCGTATCTCTCAAGCCAATAGTATATATACATGTACTTATACGGAAGAAATGCCTCTAGAACTCTCGAACCGTCAAGCGGAGGAATCGGAATCAAATTGAATGCCGCTAATCCCATATTGATATTTATCATCTGAAGCAATACCATTAGACCCGCACGCCCAGTTAAACTATACCACCATTCTCCGCAGTAACGAATGAACAGAACAGTTAATACTGCCGTTAAGATATTCCCTGCAACACCAGCAAGCGATACGATAATCAAATCTCGTGTCGGATGTTTAAAGTACCTCATGTTAATCGGTACTGGCTTTGCCCACCCGAATCCCACGAACAATAACATCAATGTCCCGATTAAATCAAAATGCGCAAACGGATTCAATGACAACCTTCCGTAACGTTCTGCTGTTGGGTCTCCAACCATTTTGGCCGCAAATCCGTGACAGAATTCATGAAACGATAATGCCCATAACAATGCCGGTATCGTCAGCAATAACCTCACAGGATCATTTAGAAGCGTCCTCATCTTTTGATATTTCCTCCTTTTGATTCGTTTCTGTGCTTACTGGTTCTGCATCTCGTGATGTACCCTCAATTTTTATTGACGGATTATTGAGCGTGCCCGTGATTCTGATTCCTGCATTGAGTGTTTCATTTAGTACAGCCTTTATATCAAGCTCAGGATTAGATGAAGGTATCGGTCTCAATGTCCCAATTATTGCAAACGGTTTGCTGTTTATTGTTCCCTCTGTCTCATCAATCTTTAATGTTCTGTCAGAAATCGAAAAATTTATCACAGGCTTCATCACTCTATAAGACCTCACATCGAATTCTTCACTTCTCAGTGATCCCCTTATGACTGGCTTTAATGCACTGCCCTTCACAGTCATCAAAGCTGTTATCTTTCCTTCTAGTTTATAGTTCGGGTAATCTGGTATAACACTCTCAACGCGTTTTATATCTATGTCCGCAATCTTGATTGTGATATCCATATTTGAATCTCTGAGAAGCGATTCTACATTCCCCTGAATAAATCCGTTCGCTTCTTCAAATGTAAATTTCCCCTCCACGTTTGCCGTACTGCTCTGCGCCAGTTTCATTTGCAGTCTTATGTTTGAAAATGTCCTCGAACCATACGATATTTTAGGAGCATTTATGTTTATCAGACCGCTTAGTGATTCTATGCTCCCGCTTATGTTTATGTTGAATGCTTCTATCTTGCCCCCTATACTCTTCAGTTCTGGAATGTTCAGAATCTCATCAAGCCTTTCAAGATTCGTCTCGCTTCCGTCAAGTTTCACTCTGAGCTGTACATCTTTGCTGAAAAGATTCATTGCTGAAATCTCTCCCTGAATCGGAATGTCGAAAAATGATGTCTGAATATTATTCAAAGCGAAATTTTTTTCTTCGGGGTCATAATTGTAATTTGCACTCATTCTCTCAATTGGAAAACCGTAAAACTTTGAGCCTTTGTAGTCAATTGAACCAAAGACTTTGGGATTCTCTTTCACTCCCGTAATATCAATATTGAGATCTAATATGCCGTCAAAATCTTTTGAGCTTAATGCCTGCGGGAATATCGCTGTCAGGTCTTTAAGTTCCAGGTCGTCAATTACAGCATGAACATCAAATATGTCATTATCAAATAATCCTCCTATTGCTGTTACCTTTCCTGAACCTAAAGTCATATCTGAAATATTTATTCCCTTCATTTTGTCTTCTCCGGTAAATTTCACTTTTCCCTTCAGCATTACTCCATTGATGTCACCGTCTATATCAGCCTCTGAAGTATTCATATCCGCATCAATCGTTTTTATATTCATCACTGTATATCGCGAGTTTATTTTTCCTCCCGTTATTGTGATTCTGTCTGCTGGTATCTCATATGCATTATTTGTTTCGTATTCAGAAGCAAAAGCAGGAGAAGAAAAAAAGTTTATGACATCGTGAGCTTCATAATGACCTTCAAAATTATCAATCGCATCAACTATGCCTTCTGCGTCAACTGATACTGCCTCAGCAATAATTTTTCTGAACCTCAGACTGCCTTTCATCAGCGAAGAGAAACTGACGTACCATGATAAAGATTTGGCTGTGAGAATCTTCTTTCCGTTTTCGTCTTCTATGTATACACCGTTCATTATGTAACCCTTCAGCGGGTTTCCTGTTACGCTTTCTACTTTGAGATTCAGATTCATATTTTCGCAGACATAATTGTTTGCAAGTGCGAGCATCATATTACTTCCTATATCTGCAAAAGATACAGTAACAAATACTGCGGCAATCACTATCAACGAGAATGTGATAAATCTTCTCATGAGTCTTACTCTACGGACACGTTTAAGCTGTGCTTTGGGCATACGCTTACGTAGGAGACGTGCAGGCATAAAGAATTTGTTCACATTGTCGAGATCATCCCGCAAAATAATCACGCTCCTCAATGTCTGACATTTTTACTGTCAAGTTTCTATGCAATTATAAGCTATAAAACATGATATAGTTACATGCATCACATCATCAAATAATTTTTAACGGGGGAATAAATTTTTATGGTATTCATTTTTTTCCTGATACTATTCATTCTCACATTCACAAAAACTTCTTCAGCATGTATGACCATTCTTGTCGGTAAGAAAGCATCACTAACAGAAGAAATTCTCATAGGGCACAATGAAGATGCACCAGGAAGATTCACAATGCAGACTCATCTTGTGAAGAAGCGAAGAAGACATCCAGGCACAAAAATAAAATTTGAATCTGATTTAGCTGAACTTGAACTTTCAGCTTCATGCACAAATCTCTTTTGGTCTGAAGCAAAGACATACAGCAATGATGATTCTGATTCCGCATTTTGTGATTTCTACGTCAATGAATACGGTGTAGTTATATGTTCAAACAACTGCACACATTCCAGAGAAGATAAACCAGAACTTCTGAACGGAGGTATAGGTTACGGATTAAGAAGACTGACAGCCGAAAGCTCACACAGTGCAAAGGAGGCATTGAGCATAGCATGTGAGCTTGTAGAGAAGTACGGATATGCATCAAGCGGAAGAAGTTATGCGTTCGCGGACAAAGAAGAAATTTACGTTATGCAGATAGTTCACGGTAAGCACTATGCAATTAAGAGAGTGCCTGATGATGAAGTATGCGTGATTCCGAATCACTATACGATTCATGAACCCGACATTAATTCACGAGGTTATGATGAACTTCTGAACTATGCAGTCAGACGAGGCTGGTATAAACCTGATGACGGAACTTTTGATTTTGCGAAGGTGTATCAGTCAGAAGATTCATACGGAATTGAGAAGAATACACACAGACATGTCAGAGCATTAGAGATACTGCTTGAGAAAGATTTATCCGGTCTTCTGAATCAGAAATGCGAATCTATTCCGTTCTCAATAAAGCCAGCACATAAGGTAAGCATTAAGACGCTCAAGAAGATTCTGCGGACTCACTTTGAAGATACGTCATCATATTCAGAGAACAGCAATCCGCATTTTGCAAAGCCATTAACGGTATGCAACTGTGATACGCTTGAGAGCACGATAGCAGAGATTCGGCATAATCCTGACAGAATAATTCTAAGACGCGCATTAGGACGGCCATGCTTCTCGCCATATATCATATGGTACTGCGGGATCACAGAGCTTCCTGAAGGTTACGAGGAAATGAATGCAGATTCATCACTAGAGAATCATTTTCACACCATGCCGTCAGATATGGACTACAAAAATAACGCATGGTTCAGAGCAATGGAACTTCAGGCATTCTGCGATATTCTTTACCGCGAGAAGGGAGAGTATGTTCGTTCAAAGATTGCAGAAATTGAATCGCATGAAGAATTGAAATTGAAAACTCTTGATTCTCAAATTGAATTGCGTCTGCGGAATGATCCTGATATTGCACGTGCGATGATGGAAGCGGCAGTTATATTGAGCACAGAAGAATCAGAAGCACTGATGAATGAGATTAAGGATAAGCTCGGAGTAATAACAGCAGAGGCATTGAATGATGTCATACAGGGTGATACGTTCAAAGTAAGATTTCACACTCAGGACTTCAGGATAACGGAATGTATATGCGGGCCTTCATATGAGAATCAATCTGAATGGTCGAAGTGCAAAGTCATAAAAGAGAATGGAAAGTATACGGAGCTTGAATTTGATTCAGGTTCATGGATTGATAATGCTGTTCCGTGTTTCACTGACCTGTACATGAAGATGACTGATGAGAACGGGAATACACATGCGGGTACGGTGAGAATACAGGTACAGAAATTCCATTGAGGAGAAGTGATTCAATAATGGCCAGAAGGAATAAGCAAAACGTAACGATAGAAGACTTAATGAGACTTGGCCCAAAGAAATTAATCATGCTTTTTATTGCGGCAGTCTGCGTGTACTTTTTCGGAGGAAATGTGCTGACTGAAACATCATCAGATTCAGACGGTGATTTCATATCGGGAGTTGTTACGAGGGTTGTTGACGGTGATACTGCGGATGTGAGAGTCGGAGGCCAGAACAGGAGAGTACGTTTTCTAGGTGTTGATACTCCTGAGACAGTACACCCGAATAAACCCGTGCAGTATTACGGAAAGGAAGCGAGCAATTTCACAAAGGAATCTCTGACGGGCAAAACAGTATGGCTTGAATATGATTCATCACCGACTGACAGATACAACAGACACCTTGCGTACATATGGACATCAAAGCCAAGAAGCGTAACAGAATCAGCAATGCGCAATGAGATGTTCAATGCGAAGTTGCTGCTTGAAGGTTATGCGAAGGTCATGATAATCAAGCCCAATAAAAAATATGAAGCTCTCTTCAGGAAATTTGAGAGTGAAGCGAAGAGTGCAAAAAGGGGTTTGTGGTCTAAATAAATGTGTTTGTTATACTATATTGAATTTTCACATTACAGGAGGAAATAATATGTTAGGTTACGCTTTAGACCCTACGATGATAATCTTAATTCCGGCAGTTTTATTATCAATGTGGGCACAGTCAAAAGTGCAGTCAACGTTCAATGAGTACAGCAGGATAGCCGCAAGAGGAAACGTTACAGCGGACAGTGTAGCACGAATGCTCTTAACGCTCTACGGAATGTCGAACATGCCCATAAATCATGTATCAGGGAATCTCACAGACCATTATGATCCGCGAAACCGAACACTGAATCTCTCAGACGGAGTTTACGGCAACAGGAGCATAGCCTCAATAGGAGTAGCGGCACATGAAGTAGGTCATGCGATTCAACATCACGAATCATATGCGCCTCTTATGCTTCGGAATGGGATTGTTCCTGCCGTCAATGTATGTTCGACTGCATCAATGCCGTTATTCTTCATCGGTCTTCTTATGGGAAACGGAATGCTCGTTAATCTGGGAATAATATTATTCGCAGGTGCATTAGTGTTTCATCTAATTACGCTTCCTGTTGAGATAAACGCAAGTTCAAGGGCATTAGCTCTTCTCGAACAGACACACACATTAGCACCCGATGAATTATCAGGAGCAAAGAAAGTATTAACGGCGGCGGCATGGACATATATAGCTTCGGCATTAATGGCAGTGCTTCAGTTACTGCGTTTAATCTTAATCAGCAGGTCTCGGAGGCGTTGATTAATTGCGGGGAATAGAAGCTGCACTGAAAATATTAACGTCAGGAGAGAATAACGGCCCTTTTGCTTCAGAATCACTCCGAAAACTCGCAGACCGTGAACGCATGAAAGCTCCGGATATAACACTTGCGTCATCATTGATATACATCGTGATGAGGCGTAAGGAACTCTGGCAGAAAATTGCAGGCAGGTTCATTCGTGCACAGGAGCAGCTGCCTGAACGAGTATACATGAGCATGATAATGGGAACAGGAGGATTAATTGAGCTTCGCAGATTTTCGGAGGGAGTATTAATCAACGGAATAGTAGAGCAGCTCAGGAAGAATAAATCACTCATCAAGTATGCAGGTATGGTGAATGCAGTTTTGCGCAAAGTCTCAGAGAACAGCGAGGAGATTCTGAATCGCATTAAGAATTCATCTCTGACAGAAGAGAGAGCATTATACGCAGGAGTTCCTGTGTGGTCATTGCCTGCATGGCTGAAGACGTGGAGCAAACCAGAACTTCAGGAAATTTTTGACACGATGAATCAACCAACGTATACATCACTGAGAGTTTCAACGGGGCATACAGACGAGATGATGAAAATTTTGAATGAGTCAGACATACATGCATACCCTTCTGATATATCGCATGCATTGCGGCTTAATCAAAGCATACTTCCCGTGAGTGTTCCGGGATTCAGCGAGGGAAAATGTACGGTGCAGTCAGAGAGTTCAATCATAGCTGCGTCATTCGTGAAAAAATTTTATTCTGGTCATGGAATGATTCTCGATATGTGTTCAGGAAGAGGAGTGAAGGCAGGCCAGTTACTTCAGGAAAATGAATCAGCAAATCTGGAATGCTGGGAGATTTCAGAGAACAGAAGCAAGAGTGCAGAACGTGAACTTGAACGTCTGAAAGTGATTGAGCGTGCAAAACTTAAAACAGGAGATGCACTTACACTTGAGCCTGATGAATCGCCTTCATTCATTATGCTTGATGCTCCGTGTTCGGGTTCAGGCACATGGAATCGCAAGCCCGAATCGAAATGGCGTTTGAACTGGAGGAAATTAGATTCGCTTGTTGATTCGCAGAAGAAACTTCTTGAACGTGCAGTTAGTCTTAGTGAATCAGGAGGCCATGTTCTATATATCACGTGCAGTTTGCTGAAGCAGGAGAATGAAAACGTAATTGCAGATGTAATATTGAATCATTCTGAATGTATAGAGGTCTCGAATTTGATTGACGTTAAGGGAAAAGCATTCAGACGTGGAAAACCTTACGGGCTGTATATCATGTCGTGTAACTCATGGCTTGATGGTTTCTATTGCTCGTTAATAATGAAAAAATAATATGGAGGGGTGAGAATGAGAAAACAAAAAGGAGGAATAGTACTTTGGCTTGTATTCATGGCCGTAGCATTGATATTCATGTCAGGGGCAATAGCAGTGTACACGGTATTCATAAAACCGGAAAAGAGGTCGCAGGTTCCGGCCTTAACTGGCAAGTCAGTTGTTGAAGCAGTATCTGAGGCAGAAAAACTTGGCCTTGTTGTTCAGCTTGAGAATGTTGCATCGACAATGCCGGAGGGAAAAGTGTTAGCGCAGTCACCAGAATCAGGAACGGAATTACGAAAAGGTCAGGTGATAGTAATTCAGGTATCGAGGAACGGAGAACTTCATGAAGTCCCTGATGTGAAAGGTAAGACACTTGCGAATGCACAAAAAATAATACGAGATAACGGATTTGCACTTGGAGATGTGATAAAGATTCGTGAATCAGGATTTGAAGCAGGAATTGTAATTGCACAAAGCCCTGCCTCACCCGCAGAAGTGAATGCAGGCAGAAAAATTGATTTGCTCGTTCAGGACGGTGCAGCCTCAGACGGAAGTGTAGTTGTGCCTGATGTGAATCGAATGACGGAATCAGAAGCACGTAATGTACTTGAGACCAGCGGAGTGAAAGTTCAGGCGGTTGATAAAGTATACAGTCCGTTATTGCCAGAGGGACTTGCGATTGAAACGAGACCAGCGGCAGGAAGCAGATTGAGAGCAGGAGAGGGAGTGATTCTGAAACTTGCAACACAGAGAAGGCCGGCGGGATTCATGGACGGGAAATCGAATCAGAATGTCAGACGCGTAACTACGAATGAAGATAAGCCCAAAGAATCATCAACTACAACTGCAAAGACACAGCCGAAACCACAAACTCAGACTTCAAACCGAAATGTTACGGTATCAGTGAAGGGACAAGAAGACGTTTTCATTGGTGATGATTACGAAGGATCACTTGCACCCAAAACCAGCACATCATCATCAAGACCGCAGACGGCTTCGCAAACAGCAAAACCAACAACAGCACCAGCATCATCACAGCCAGCTTCATCAGGAGGAAACAAGACCGCAAGAATTCGTTACGTAGTGCCGCCCATAGCACAGCCGATGAATTTGAAAATTGAAATTACAGATCCATCAGGCAAACGTACAGTAATGGACAAGCAGGTCAAGAGCGGAGAGAATGTAAGCGCATCATCAGGCTATTCTAATGAATGCGTTGTAACGATATATTTAGGCGGCCAGCAGGTATGGCAGGAAAGGTACAGGTAGAGAATAATGACAAGAAATGTTTTGTTAGCTCCGTCACTTTTAGGGGCAGATCCTCTTAACATCTCAGGCTCAATTGAATCGCTCAGAAATAATTACGACTGGTTACATCTCGACATAATGGACGGTCATTTTGTGAAAAATTTATCTTTCGGGCCGGAATTCGCACGTGCATTAAGGAAACGTTATCCTGATGCATTCATTGATACTCACCTTATGATTGATGAGCTTGATGTTATTCTTCCATTGTTCATGAAGGCGGGAGTATCACTCATAACGATTCATGCGGAGACAGAATCACATTTGCTTCACGCGTCACTGAGCCGTATTAAGGACGCAGGAATTAAAACGGGAATATCTTTATGTCCTCCGACACAGGCCGCGAGCATAAAACCTGTTCTTGAACTTGCAGATCTGGTTCTTGTGATGTCAGTTACACCTGGCTTTGGAGGTCAGAAATTCATTGAGAGTTCATTAGATAAAGTACGTGAGCTTGTGAGTCTCAGAGAGGCATATAAACATGAATACGTGATAGAGATTGACGGAGGCATAAATGAGAATAACATTACGAAGGCTGCATTAGCTGGCTGTGATGTGATTGTGGCAGGCAGTGCAGTGTTCAATAATGACAGACCAGATGAATGGCTGAAGTCAGTGAAAGGAAAAATGAAGGAGGCATTAAGTAACATTGACGGAACGAGATAATGCGCTCAAAGAATTAGGGAAGCAGGCTTCAGAGAGACGCGAGAGTATAGGAATGACACTTGAGACTGTATTTGACAGAACGAAAATACGGCCTGAATATCTTCGCGGCATTGAAGAAGGAGATTACACAGGATTTCCTGAAATGGTTTACATCAAGGGATTTATCCGTACATATCTGAAATTAATCGGAGCAGAAGACTTGCAGGAAGAGTTCATGACTCAGCTTGACAGGACACAGGGAACAAGGAAGTCAGACAATCACGAACATAAAAGTGATAAGACAGCAAAGAGAAAGAATAATATTTTAGGAAGCGGCTCAACTATGCCGAAAGGATTCAAACCTGCCTCGCACTTCTGGCTGTTCCTTGTGCTTGTTGCTGCTCTTGTAGGAACTGCTGCTTACGTCTGGTATGCAGTAACATACGGAGGATTAGACCTGAAGAACATGAAACTCTTTAATTTCAGTGGAGCAGGCGGCCCAATGACATCAGGAAATATTTCGTCAGATGAAATTGTTATTGCGAGTGAAGATATTGGTACTCCTGTTTCCGTTGATGAGGTTGTATCAGAAGAACCTGAACCTGAACCAACGCCTTCACTTGAGATTCATGCGGTCAATGATGTGTGGCTGAGTGTAGCTTTTGGAAATGCACAGCCAATTTACAGAAGGACACTCAAACGCGGTGAAATGATGAAATGGGATTTGACTGCACCGGCTAGAGTTTCATTCGGAAGACCAACGGCAGCACAGGTAATTCTGAATGGCAAAGACTTAGGCATAGTGAATCCGAATTCCAGACGTGCAGAGACATACATATACAATCCAGACGGAACATATAGAAAGGCGAACACAAGGTAGTAAAGATTGCCTGAAAAAGTGTTAGGCGTTATGATTTGAAAAAAAGAACAAGAGACTGCAAAAACGGAGGGAAAAAATATAAATGGCAGCTGAGGCCGTAAAACCATGGTGGCGCGAGACAATTGAAACAATCGTATGGGCATTTGTTCTCGCGATGATAATTCGCACGTTCATAGTTCAGGCATTCTGGATACCAAGCGGTTCAATGATTCCTACATTAGAAGTGAATGACCGTGTACTTGTCGCTAAATTCTGGAACTGGTTCTTTGAGCCTTCAAGAGGTTCATTATATGTGTTCAAATATCCAATGGATCCTGACAGAGATTTTGTGAAGAGAGTTATCGCTGTACCAGGAGACATTGTAGACATGAAAGACGGAGTAGTATATATCAATGGGAAGCCAATACAGGAAGAT
Organism: uncultured Synergistales bacterium; assembly: GCA_905235395.1. Lineage (GTDB taxonomy): Bacteria > Synergistota > Synergistia > Synergistales > Aminobacteriaceae > JAFUXM01. The sequence continues at coordinate 22,053 of CAJOLN010000001.1, read as the reverse complement.
TATGTTACACATCATGACAGATATACGATGAGAGCAAACAGATTCTTTCCTGAAGTTCCGTTCAAAGTTCCCGAAAAAAAATATTTCATGCTTGGCGATAACCGTTCAAATTCACAGGACAGCAGATATTGGGGTTATGCGGAACTTAAAGACATGAGAGGGCCTGTATTCTTCCGTTACTGGCCGCTGAACAGAATCGGAATCCCGAAGTAGTGAGACCGTGCCGAGAACAGTTTGGTATCCCGGCCACATGGCAAAGGGAACGAGAAAGTTATATGAGCTTGTATCAAAACTTGATGTTGTTGTCGAAGTCAGAGATTCACGCGCACCTTCGTCAACATCATCACCTCTCATTAAATCACTTGAGAAAATTAAACCCGTCATTCACGTTTTATCACGCAAAGATTTAGCTGACACTGAAAAATTAAAACTCTGGCTTCAAAAATTAAAGCACACATACGCGGCAGACTTACGCAAACAGAATGGAGTAGCGAATATCCGCAAGGCAATCATGAAGTTCAAACCTTCACATAGAGAAGTCAGACTCGCAGTTGTGGGAATACCAAACGTAGGAAAATCTCTTCTGCTTAACTCTCTAATATCGAAATCGAATGCGTCAGTCGGAAACATACCGGGCATAACGAAATCTGTAAGCTGGTATCGTAATGACGGAATGCTTATCGTAGATTCACCAGGCATATTAGACCCTCATGCTGAAGAAGGAGCACATCTTATGCTTTCGTGGCTTGGGTGTGCGAAGGCAGATGTTGTAGGAGGCTGGGAAAATGCATCAGTGAGTTTGATTCGATTCCTGAACGCAAAGAATCTTGATACATATATTCCTGTTGAACATGAAGAAGATGAAGCACCGCAGACTACGCTTGAGAGAATAGGGAAAAAATACGGCTGTCTGATTTCAGGAGGCAGAGTGAATTTTGAACTTGCAGGACAGAAATTCATTGAGGCATTCAGTTCCGGCAGACTTGGCCAAGTGTGTCTTGAAGTTCCAGATGAAGGACGAGCGATTGATTTTCATGATGAGGCAGCTAACATTGACTGATGATTTGATTCTGACACCTCGCGTTGAATCTCATGAAGAATCAGACGGATTAATGAAACGTCTTCGGGAACGAGGAATCATAATCGGCACAGATGAAGCAGGAAGAGGAGCATTAGCCGGGCCTGTAGTTGCGGCGGCAGTATATCTCACTCCCGAACAGGAACATGAATTACTCTCAATGAAGCTCCGTGACTCAAAGCTGATGACACCATTGAACCGCGAGAAATTATTTACAGCAATGAATGATATGGGTATAAAGTGGCGTGCGTACATGGGAAGTATTGAGAGGATAGAGCGCGATAATGTTCTTTGGGCTTCACTATGGACAATGAAGATGTGTGTAGAGAGATTATCACGTGCTCTTGAGAATGAACCTGCATGTGTGATAGTAGACGGCAATGAAAGAATCCCTGACCTGAAATATCCTCAATGGGTACTGATACAGGCAGATAAATTCATTCCGTCAGTATCAGCGGCATCAGTGATAGCGAAAGTGCTTCGAGACAGGCTCATGATGAAACTTGATGTGAAATATCCCGGCTACAACTTCAAACGGAACAAAGGCTATCCGACTATGCAGCACATGGAAACGATAAGGGATATAGGGATAACGGAAATACACCGAGAATCATTCTGCCGGAAACTATTGCAGTACAGGAGGAGTGAAAACATAAATGCCGCCGATTAACGTCCAGATAGAAAACGGATACAGCCAGGCCCAGCAGAACATAAGTACTAACGCGAGGCAGGGACAGATTTCAACACAGCCGCAGATACAACATCCTTCACAGATTGCGGCACGTCTTGCGGGAATACGCACTGGAATGGTCGTTGAAGGGAGTGTGTTATCGCAGAATTCAGACGAAACATATCTTGTGCGTGTTGATGTGAATGGGACGACTCAAGAACTTCGAGCACGTGCAACACTCTCATTGATTCCCGGCGAACACTTCAGAGCAGTGTGGGATGCGTCTGGGCCTGACGGAGTGCCGGTGCTGAGATTATCGCAGGGTGAGTTGTCATTCTTATCACAGATTCCGGCGAGAGACCGTGAACTTGCGACTGCATTGCTTGCACGAGGATTGCCATTATCAGATGAAGTGTTGAGTGCGATTAAAGATGCGTGGCGTAAATCTGGTTCAGGTGAAAGTGAATTATCATCATTCATTGAACTTTGGGCGCGTGATGTTCCAATGACGATTGAAAATGCGAGTTTGCTATCACAATATGCGGCCATGAATGGGAATCAGGCGACTGAAATCTGGAATCGAATTCGCAAAGAACTCAAAGAGAGGACATCAAAAGGAGAAGACCCAGTGAAGGCATTGAAGAACATGAAAGAAGGCAGTGATGACATTGCGAAATTTCTTCAGGCACAATCGATTCTAATGAAGTCTCCTCGAAATGAAGTGAATCCTGCATTACTTGCTGCACCTTTCTGGCCGCTAATGGATAATGCGTCACAGAACATGACAGCGAGGGTTTATGTTGGACATTCAGCTTCAAATGATGAAGAAGGTCAACGATACTGGCAGGTAGGGTTTGGGATAACGGGTTCGATACTTGGTGAGGTAGGCGGGTTAGTTGAGAGTGACGGGAAGAGCTGTAACCTTACACTGAATGCGGAGAAGCAAGAGACATGCAGAATCCTTGAGCGCAGAAGGAGAGAACTCCGAAAAGAGCTTCAGGGATTAACAATACCTGTGAGCTTCATCGGAATATCAAGACGAGCACCAGAAACAGAACGTGATGTATTAATTGCGGGCAGAGGATTAGACATTACCGTATGAGATAAATTAAGACTATTTTGGTGGCTTCCCAAAGATTTTTCGTATTGCCGGAATTGTCTTCAGCCATTTTTTGAGTCTTACGATCCAGATTGAAGCAAACAGCTTACTGAAATAATCGGCGGCAACGACACTGTAATATCTGTAAGTGTTTGGGTTATCTGCATATGCAACTATCTTGCTCATAGAACATCCTGAAGATATGCGAAAATATTTTTTGAAATCTTTTACATCAACTATGCTTTCTGTATCCTCATCATGAAAAAATTTTCTGAGATTACTGCTGATGAAAAATAAAAAAGGAGTAGCATAAGGGTATTTGCCAGAAAAAATAGAAAATGAGGAATCCACATAGTTGATTCTCATTCTGTGAACCTGATCTATCACGGTCTGGTAGCTTGCCAGGTAATTTGCACGTGGGATCAATATCACTTCAGTATCATCACGCAGAAACAGCATGTTATGAGAACATGAACCAACTGTTGATGCAAAGCTCTCACACCCGATTAATAGGTTAAGCTGTTCATCAAGTGATAATTTTTCAGGGTGAATGATAGTGTAGCCTTTGGACGCAAAATATTTTTCGAGTTTATCTTCTCCGACAGCAACACAATTTCTATATCCTGAGTAGGAATAATATACTTTACGTGATGGACATGGATACGAATGTTCAGAAGCATAATTTCTTATGGCATCAATTAATGTAATGTACTCGGGAGTAAATGTACGTATACCTTCTTTAGAGATAAAAAAGCATTCGTCAGGCAGAATGACTTTGTCATACTTTGTGAGCCTTGTAACTGGTTTCATGTTTGAGATATTCACTCCTAGTATCTCAAACATCCTTCTGTAATTGCCCTCAAGTTTAAAGTTTTTTGCAGGAAGATATACAAGCTCACAGTCATAAAAATTTTCACGGAAGTATTTTGATTTCAGAAACCATATTAACCTCATAGTATCCGTAATGAAGTGTCCCCATACACGTATAAACAATCCAAGATACACTACTGTTTTATGTTCGCATGGCACTTCTGAAAATTCCTGTGCTGTTACGAATTTATCTAAGCTCTTTCCTGAAATTTTTTCACGGTCATTAGTAAATCCGCCTCCTTCTATGAAACTGCTCCTCTCAACATAAATCCCCCTGCTGTCGAATAACCCGCCTTTATGAAATGGGGAATTAAAAGGCAGTATATAACAGTCATTAACAACTCTGAAATTTAATTCTGTATTTACGAAATGGTTTATATGAATTGACTTGCTGTAATATTCCTTATCATATAAAAGGTCATAATTAGGCTGGTCTGGTCTGGTAAATTATGGAAGTCATTTTCTTTTTTGTCAAGTCCTTTCTTGAAAAATTTATTTTAAAGTATTTTAGCATATATACTTTGAGATATGAACTTGTGAAGTATAATATCATCATGGCAGACAATAATAAAGGCACAAAACCAGATAAAGCAGTCGCAGTTAAATACGACAATAAACAAATGGCTGCTCCAAAAGTAACAGCTAAAGGAGAAGGTTTCATTGCACGAAAAATTGTTGAACGTGCAATTGAAGCTGATGTTCCCATTGTTGAAGATGCCGCTCTCGTTTCCGCCTTGATATCTCTCGAACTCGGCGAAGAAATTCCCTCTGAACTCTATGAAGTTGTCGCGAGAGTTCTTGCATGGGTATACAAACTCGACAAGGAAGCAAGATAACATATGACGCTTGCACAGGAACTCGGACGTTTTGCTGAAGACATCGCCGCAGATTATTTGCGGTCATTGAACTGGCTCATAATCGGAAGAAACTTACGCAATGAATACGGAGAATTAGATGTCGCTGCACTGGACAGAATAAGCAGACCTGAAGAACTCGTTATCGTTGAAGTTCGATGCAGAACACTCGGAATGATTCAATCACCGTTCGATTCAATCGGCCCGAAAAAATTACGTACACTCATCAATTCCGCTCGTGAGTTCGTGAATTCTTCTGACTGGTTCGGCTTCTGGCGCATTGATGTCATTGGCATAACCCTTCGGAATAAAAACGACAGAAATAATTTTGAGCTTGAACACATAAGAGACATCACAGAAGGCATGAACATACTCTCATAGCTTATATCCTCGCGGCGTAATCATCTTTCCGTTTGAAACATAAGTTTTTGAGTTTCCTATTATGACCGTGCACAGCATATCTATATCTTCATTTTTGATTTCTCCGAGCGTTGTTACTTTTCTGATTTCACCTTCACGTCCCACATTGCGAACATAACCTGCAATCGTGCTCTCTGATTTGCCGTGATGAATCAGAATCTCACATGCCCTTGTGAAATTATCAGGTCTATGTTTGCTCGCTGGATTGTATATGCATATCACAAAATCACCTTCACATGCACAGATTAATCTTCGTTCTATGATTGACCAGTCCGTGAGTAAATCACTAAGGCTGATATTTGCATAGTCATTCATCAATGGTGCACCGAGAATAGACGCGCATGAATTCGCCGCAGTTATCCCTGATATGATTTGAATCTCTTCGTCTGAACCTGAAGCAACTTCGAGCATTAAGCCTGCCATTCCGTAAACTCCTGAATCACCGCTTGAGATTAGTGCAACGTTTTTATTTTCACGTGAGAGAGCTAATGCATCATGACAACGTTTGAGTTCCTCACGCATTGAATATGACATGAAAATTTTTCCTGGAAAATGTGAACGAATCAGTTCAATGTATCTTGAATATCCCGAAATTATCTCGCAGTCGTTAAGTGCTTTAAGTGCCTTCGGTGTAATCTCATCAATTCCTCCCGGCCCAATCCCTACTACATATATCATAATGAATTCAGAAATTCCTTCATTGATTCGATTGCACGGTCTCTGTGAAATTTTGCACGTTCCTTTTTGCCTCGTATGTTCGTAAGTTCAGGGAACAGTCCGAGATTTATATTCATCGGCTGAAAATGTGAAGGGCTTGTCGTCATAAGATAATGAATCAGTGAACCTATTGCTGTTTCTCGCGGCCATGAAGTTAAATTTTTACATGAAAGTATTCTTGATGCGTTTATTCCTGATGCTAATCCCATTGCTGTACTCTCCATATAACCCTCAACTCCCGTAATCTGTCCGGCCAGGAAAATATTATTGCGTTCTCGAAGTCTTAGCCATTCATCAAGTACAGCAGGAGCATTCACGCTTGTGTTTCGGTGCATTACTCCCAGTCTCGCAAACTCTGCGCCTTCAAGTCCCGGTATCATTGAGAATATACGTTTTTGTTCAGGCCATTTGAGTCCCGTCTGAAAGCCTACGATGTTGTACAGCGTTCCGTCTGAATTGTCCTGTCTGAGCTGAACTGCCGCGTATGGTTCTCTGTTCGTTCGAGGGTCAATGAGTCCTCTGGGCTTCATCGGGCCGAACCTCAATGTATCTGTTCCTCGTTCTGCAAGTGCTTCTACAGGCATGCAGCCTTCAAAGTATTTATTGCGTTCAAAGTCGTGGGGCAAATTACGTTCTGCATGTAAAAGTTCATCATAAAATTTCAGATATTCGTCTTTGTTCATTGGGCAGTTAATGTAATCATCGCCTCGACCATAACGCCCTGACACAAAAACTTTCGACATGTCTATACTCTCACGCATTATCACGGGTGCTACTGCATCATAGAAATAGATTCTCTCACCGGCAATTTCTTTCATGGCCTCAGCAAGTGAATCTGATGTTAAAGGCCCTGATGATATTATCGCTGTTTCATCTGGAATATTCGTATACTCTTCGCGTATTATGTGAATGTTTCTGTGTGATGAAATCTTCTGCGTAACAAGACCTGCAAACTTTTCACGGTCAACTGCTAATGCTCCTCCTGCTGGCACTCTTGATTCTTTTGCACATGAAAGTATTAGTGAATCTGCAAGTTCAAGTTCCTCTTTGAGTATCCCTGACGCTGTTACTCTGTCGTCTTTGTTCTCTGAGCCTAATGAATTACTGCATACAATTTCTGCGAGCATTCCTGTTTTATGTGCTGGGGTTAAGAGTTTCGGACGCATTTCGTAAAGTTCAACATCATAACCTCGATTCGCAATCTGCCATGACGCTTCACACCCTGCGAGTCCTCCTCCAATTATCTTTATGCTACTCATTCACTGCATCACCCTGCGACTTGTAGCCGCACTTAGCACAGAACAAATTCGCTCCTCTCATGAATAATTCTTCTCCGCATTCAGGACACCTCTCACCGGCAGGACGATTCCACGCAACATAATCGCATTCAGGATATCTCGAACAACCATAAAAAGTTTTTCCCTTTTTGCTCTTACGCTTCACTATCTCTCCTTCTCCGCACTTCGGACACTTCACGCCTATTGTGCTTAATATCGGACGAGTGTATTTGCATTCAGGGTAATTTGAACACGCAATGAATTCACCAAATCTGCCGCGTTTCTTCACAAGATCATTTCCGCATTCAGGACACGCTTCACCAATTGGTTCAGGGCCGGGCAATTCAACTTTAGGGGCTTCCTGTGCTTCCTCAAGTGTATTCGAGAACTCAACCCAGAATTCACTGACTACATCAAGCCATTTCCTTTGTGCCTCTTCAACTTCATCAAGCTCCTTCTCCATTTGTGCAGTGAATCCCGCATCAACAATCGAGGACAAATCTTTACGGTTGAAATACTGCGCAAGAAATTCATCTACAATCATTCCCAGTGCAGTGGGATAAAATCTTTTCTCTTCATTCTTCTCGATATAGTCCCGCGAGGATAACGTTCCTGCTATCGTTGCGTATGTTGATGGTCTTCCTACACCATTTTCTTCAAGCGTGCGAATCAATCCTGCCTCTGAATATCTTGCTGGCGGTTTCGTTGCTTTCTTTTCATTCTGAATATCAGAAAGCGATAACACTTCTCCTTCTTTAATCTTTGAAAGTTCTCCGCCTTTCAATTCAAGTGGCCATAACTTGCTCCAGCCATCGAAAACTAATGTCTCACCTTCCTGCTTCAGGTCAGCACGTCCTGCTTTCACTTTCAGCGTTGACTTGGCCGTTACAGCATCGCTCATCTGTCCTGCCATGAATCGATTCCATATCATCGAATACAGTTTGTACTGTTCAGGTGTCAATGCATCTTTCAAAATCTCAGGCGTTAATGTTATGTCTGTTGGTCGAATCGCCTCGTGTGCATCCTGAACTTTTGTTTTGCTGTTAGACCCGAAGATGTTCGGTTTAGCCGGAAGATATTCAGGAGCATATGATGACTTTATGAACTCTCTGCACATGTTCAATGCTTCTGCTGAAATTCTCAGGCTGTCCGTTCTCATGTACGTGATCAATCCTACATGGCCTCGTCCCGGAATGTTCAGCCCTTCATACAGTGCCTGTGCAACTCTCATAGTATGTGACGGTGCCATGCTCAGACGCTTTGAGGCTTCCTGCTGAAGCGTACTCGTCCTGAATGGTGCAGGTGCTGAGTGTGATACGTTCTTAGATTTGAATTCACGTACTACAAGTTCATTTGCTCTTATCTCCGCAATAATCTCATCAGCTTTTTCTTTTGTGTTTATGAGCAGAGGCAGGTTATTCTTCATTAATGTTTTGCCTTCAAATTTATATGCCCTAAGTTCATAATGTCTGTCTGAATCGTCTGCCTTAACCGTAATCACATAATACGGATCTGGAATGAACTTTATGATTTCACGTTCGCGTTCGCAGATCAGATTCAATGCTACAGACTGAACACGTCCTGCCGATAACCCATAACGAATTTTCTTCCACAATAATGGGCTTAACGAGTACCCCACAAGACGGTCTAATATTCTTCGTGCCTGCTGTGCGTCTACTTTGTTGATGTCTATGTAATCTGGATTCTTCACGGCGGCTTTTACTGCATTGGCTGTTATCTCGTAGAATCGAACTCTGCATTTCTCATTCAGATTCACTCCGAGTATGTCGGCCAAGTGCCACGCAATAGCTTCACCTTCACGGTCAGGGTCAGACGCTAAGAGAACGTGTGAGGCATTATGTGCGAGCTTGAGTAATTCATTCTTGAGAGCTGCTTTGCCTTTGACAAGTATGTATTCAGGTTCAAAGTTATGTTCTATGTCTATTGCCAGTCTGCTCTTTGGTAAATCTTTCATGTGCCCTTTGCTTGAACATACAACATAACCTCGCCCAAGCATACTCGATAATGTTGCTGCTTTTGACGGCGATTCAACGATGACTAATATTTTCCCTTTGTCGGCTGTACCTGCAATTATCTTTTTGGCTTTTGAAGTCGTCTTTGATGATGTTTTCTTCTTCGTGGTTGCTGAGGTCTTTGATTTTGTTCTGGCAGCTTTCTTAGTTGTCTTCGTATCCTTTACAGCAGTTGATGATTCTGCTTTTCTCGATGCTGGAATCGTAATTACCCCCATACATAAAAATTTTTTTTGACAACGTAAATTTATACCACATTTTAGAATATAATTAATGAAATTTTTTCAGGAAGTGAAATTCAATCGTGCGATTCTTTGGCTCACTTATAAAATATCTCATATATCTTTTGATTATACTCGCGGCTTTGAGTGCTGCGTTATTCTGGTTTGATACAGGTTCATGGTTAGTTCTTCCTTTGGCACGCAGGGCAGGCAACTTTTTTCTTTCACCTCTTCAGCTTGAGATTCAGGACATCAAAGGCTCAATGCGCAACGGATATTCACTCAATGGGTTGCGAATCATTTCCGGCGATAAAGATATTTTCACTCTCGATTATGCTTCAGTAAGCCCGGATTGGAGTCGTGTCCTTGACGGCATGAACGGATTACCATTTGTGAAGTCAGTGAACGTTCGTGGAATAAACGGAGAGATTGAGGATTTAAAATTTCATGTGAAGGACATAAATGGAACTGAGCCTGACGGTTATTATATGAATGATGTATATGCAAGTTTTAAAAATGAAGAATTAATTTCTCTCAGACATGCTTCAGTTCTGCCTGACTGGGAGGCAATCACGAAGGGCAATGACGGAATACCGTTTGTGAAATCGTTGAACATAACAGGAGTACGTTCTGACTTAGACAGCATTCTTGAGGTTGTGAATCATTTCTCATCAGACACAGAAGACGAAGAAGAAGAAAAATCTGAAGACGAAGAACCTTTCAGGCTGACGAAAATTAATCCTATCAATGTTGCAATTCATGATGTAATTTTCACAACGCCGTATGCAAACGTATCACTAGACAAAATTACGCTTAATGAATCAGGAAAGCTGTTACTCTACACAAAGATAATTTCAAAAGATAAAGTTCTTCCCATACGAACAGAAGCATATTTAAATTTTGACCCTTTAGAAATTGTCTCGTCAGATTTATCTATAGGCAAGAAGAGTAAAGGCACATTGTCAGCGAGAATTGAACCATTGAAAGTAAGATTAGATCTCATTGCATTATCACTTGAGGAGCTTATGAAATTTTCACCGGAAAAAATAAATGCGTCAGGAAGAATCGACAGCAGGATATTCATAGACACGAAAGACGACATCATGAATGTGTCAGGTATTCTATCAATGCCAAGAGCCAGCATAATGGATATTCCGTTATCATTCAGGCTGCCGTTCAAATGGGACGGAGGAAGAATCTTTGAGCTTGATAATGCGAGACTGAACACTGATGCTGCGAGCGTGAACCTGAGCAGCACAATGGACATTCAGAACATGAAATTGCGGGCTAAGGGTGAAGCTGTGAACATATCACTGAATGAAATAGGCAGAATGTTTGCACCAGAGGCGGGCCTTAAAGGTGAAGGAGGAAATATACGCTTTGATGTCGATACAGTACTTAGCGGCGACATTCTCGGACGTACAAACGCGAACATAAAGGCAGATATTCCTTCGATAACAGCGGCAGGGATTAACATTATCAGAGGATTGAATGCAAATTTGAATCTAAAACCAAAGCAGACACCTAAAATTTCAATGGGAGGAGAGATATTCGGAGGGAAATTATTTGCACGAGGAGAGGCATTGCAGGACAAAAACGGCGAATTCAAACCTCAGGCGGTAATTTCAATTGTGAATCTGGATTTGAACACTCTGATTCATGCATTTCCTGAAGCGGCAAAAAGTGTGAGCAGGCCGTCAGGAAAGATAACATTGAACACGAAGATAGCAGATGATTTGAGCGTTACGGGAAAAGTTACGTCAGACAAGTTAAGCGTGAACGGAATCACATTGACGAAACTGCTTGCGAATCTGAAATACGATTACCAAAAGAACATGGCCAGTCTCGAAAGTTTTTCGGCGAATTTGGGACGTGCGGCACTGAAGGCATCAGCAAGAGCGAATCTCAAAGATTCATCATTCACATTCAATGCGAACGCGGATAATTTTGACCCAAAAGCGATTCCCGAACTCAAAGATTTATCAGGCACATATAATCTCAAGGCTGATGCATCAGGACAATACACGAGACCCGAAAGCATAAAGGCAAATGTAACTTTAACGGGAAAGAACGCAGGCTATGCAGGAATGAGAATAGGCAATCTGAATGTTCCATTGAGCTTCGCGGATAACGTACTCAGAATTTCAGACGCGAGTGCATCACTTCCAGGAGGCACATTGAATCTCAAAGGCACTGTGAATGTCGCTGACACATCAAATCCAGGTCTCGATATTTCAGCGTCAACGCAGGGAATAAATCTCTCTGAACTTCTCAAAGGATTCAACCTTCAGGATAAATCCATGCCAGTATCAGGAAGAGTACGAGGCTTCGCATTAATCAAAGGCCCAATGAATACGGCGAGTGTGAATGCAGGAGTATATGCTTCAGGAGTGAAAGTCGGAAATCTCGTGAATATGCCTGAAGCAGCGATTGAAGGAGCAGGTAACATGAAGCGTGTGAACGTGAAAACATTTTTTGCAAAGGTCAACGGAGCAAACATAAAAGGCAGAGGCAGCCTGATAATGAATCAGAAAGACTTCATGAAGAGCGGAGTGAATATCAATGCGTCAGTGAAGGATCTCGAACTTAAACCGATACTCATTGCTGCAATGGGAGAAGCACCAGCAGGAGGAACAATTGACGGCAATCTAAATCTCAGCGGGACAATCTCACAGCCAATGCTGAACGTAAAACTGAACGCACCGATTGAAGTGAGCGGTTATGATATAGAAAACATAAACGTAGATTTAAAATCGCCGTCAGAGAATCATTATGTGATAAACGCAGGAGCACGAATCGGAAAATTTGAGCCGAAAGTAGATGTAGATGTTCAGAACAAAAATGGAATATGGGTTTATCAGGTAGACACGAAGCCTCTAAATCTGGACACAGCAATTCAAACACAGATGCCGGACATGTCTGGAATGGTGAAAGGCTACGCAACGATAAACGTAAAAGGAAGTACGAAGCCGAATTCAAATATCAATATAGACGTGAAAGCGAGAAACTTAACTGTGATGGACAAGATAAAAATTCAGAATATATTCATGCCAGTTATGTACGTGACCTCTAACAACAAAGTGCGAATGAAAAAGGGAAGTATAAAACTCTATGACGGAGTAGTGAATACAGATTTTGAATTAGACCTGAACAAAAAAGAATGGGAAGGTAAAGTTGATATGTCTCATCTGGACTTCGGGAAACTTGCGACACCTTTTATGCCTGAAGGAGAGTTAGTAGGGAAGGTTGATGCGCAGGTGACCATGAAGGGGAACTTCGGCGGAATAATGGCAATGAGCTTTGCGAACGGAAAATTTTCAACATCACCAGGTTATATTCACAAAATGGCAATGATTGAGAAAATATCGCCTACGAAACGCATATCATTCGAGAAGATTAACGGTACATTCTTCTGGAATGGCAGTGACGTATTCCTGAATCCAGGAACAGGAGCGCGGGCAGGTATTGATGAACCTATGTACAGATACTTCATGATAAACGGCTCATGCGGTGTACCAGGAAAAGGATTGAAGCTGTTATGTGACGGAAGATTTGACCTTAAACTTTTAGATCAGTTTCTCGGAGCAATGAAGGGAGTGTTTCAGTACATGACCGGCGGACTGACTAAAAACGTATTGAAGGACGCAGCGAGCCGTGCAATGGGACTTCAGGGCAAAGACCTTCAGAATGTATCATTTACTCTTGCTAACTCATGGGATAATCTGAACATCGAGAACCTGAAAGTTACGAAGCCTATTGAAGATTTTCTGCCAATTAATGTTTTGAATAACGATGAGGAAAAACAGAAATCGGAAGCGAAGTTCAACATACGATTGAAAATTCCAACAGGGCCTGGCGAGAAGAGTGCGGAAGATGAATCAACGACGGAGCAATTCAAGAAGCAATTGATAGATAACCTGTTCAACTTAGGATTTTAAGATAAAAAAAATTCCCCCGCAATTAAAAACGGGGGAGTTATTTTCTTTCACTACACGTTAAAGCGAATCTCTATCATGTCTCCGTCCTTCACGATGTATTCTTTGCCTTCAAGCCTCAATACTCCCTTATCACGGCAAGCAGACATAGAAGCACCATTAGAAATGAAATCATCATACGCAACAACCTGCGCACGAATGAAACCTCTCGCCAAATCTGAATGAATCGCTCCTGCTGCCTCAACTGCATTAGCTCCTTCTCTGAGTGTCCATGCACGAACTTCATCACTGCCTGACGTGAAGAATGATATTAGCCCCAAAAGTTTATATGCCTCGTGAATCAATCTCTCTCTTCCCGGTTCAGTTATGGCTAAATCATTCATGAATTCGATTCGCTCTTCAGGGTCAAGCTGTTCAAGTTCCATTTCTGTCGCTCCGTACACGCGCACGGATTTGATTCTCTTCTTTGACATTTCAGACATGAGACCAGAAAGCTCTGGAATATTTTCATTTGTCTGAGTGTCATCAAGATTCAGCACCACGAGTTCAGGTTTCAGAGTCAGAAAAGCGAATCCAGAAAGAGTGTTCATCTGTGAGTTCATATTCTCTCAATGGTTTTTCATCAAGCAGATGTGATTCTAAATTCTTCAGGAGTTCAAGTTCAGATGATTCTGTAGGCGTTAATTTCTTCTTTGCCTTCTTCTCATCAAGACGTGATAACCTGTTGCTTATTACTCCCAAATCACGATAAATTAATTCTGCCTCAACGATTCGATAATCTCTCAATGGGTCTATACTGTTCTCAGGGTGAGGCACAGATGAATTCCTGAAGACACGAATGACATGCAATAATGCTTCACTCTCTGACACGAACGACAAAAATGAATTTCCAAGTCCTGCGCCCTTTCCGGCATCACGAGATAAACCGGCCAAGTCTACAAATTCAACGTCAGCGGGCTTTTCACTTTTCGGCTTGAATATCTCAACAAGTTTATCAAAACGTTTATCAGGTACGCTCACCAACGCACGATTTGGTTCTGTCTTTCCTCCTGCATAAGGCTTAACCTCTGCTCCTGCTCTCGTTATTACATTGAAGACCGTTGACTTTCCAGATAACGGCAAACCTACAATTCCGCATTTAAGCATTTGTTCTCTCTAATTCTCCCTTATTATTACTGGCATGTTCTTATATGCATACTGCTTCAGCTCATCTATATCTTCGTTGCTCAGGCGTATACATCCTTCTGTTGCGTTAGTCCCTCTCGAATCCGGATCATGAGTTCCATGAATGCCGATTCCCCTCCAGCCTTTAGCATCGAGTCTCAGGAACCATGGCCCATATGCACCTTTAATCTTGCCTTTTCCGTCTCGGAAATCATGAGACCAATTCGAGGCATTCTCAATCGAGACTATTTTAAAATTTCCTGTGGGCGTTCTGTTATCTCCTATTCTCTGTTTATCTCCGGGATTCTTTCCTGTTGCAATCGAATATTCATGCACAAGTTTATTTCCGTTTAAGAGCCATAATTTATATTCAGATTTGTTCACGAGGATTCTATATTTCCCGTCATCAGGCATATTGAAATTTTGCACTCTTGGTTCTGCATTCGTCTTCGGTCTAGTTACAGGCATCATGATTTTATCTGTTTCAGGATTCGTTTCAGACGGAAGAATTATCTCGCGTCTTATAGCCATTTGTTTCAAAGGCAGTACTGTTGTCTGAAGTTCCGAAGAAGGCTTTTGTTCGTTGTCAATTGTTTTCGCTATTGCCTGCTCTGGTTTTGGAAGCGATTCATTCTTCAGTGCCGCGTATGCTGTCAGCGATGCTATGAGTGCAAGTGTCCATAGTGTTCCGCGCAGTAACGGATGCATTCTCTTCTTCACTGTCCATTGACCTTGACCTTTGTCTATCCATACTGTGCGTAATGTGAATAAGCCGCTGAGAAAATTTTTAATCTTCTGGGTGTCCATTTGTTAATCCCCTCACTAGTGAAAAGTTTATGATTCTTTTGAAAAAATATTATCGCAGTCTCAGCAAAAATCAACAAACTAATTCTCTGTCTCTATGTTTTTGGTTAAATTCTTCTCAATGTCTGACAGTTTCACACGGTCTCCGAATAACAATAACGTATCTCCGTCTTCTAATATAGTTCCGCCTTTTGGAATCATATACTTATCTCCGCGATTTATTAGCAGTATCGTAACTCCTTCAGGGAATTTCAGATCCTTAACCGCAAGACCCACAGCAGCAGCACCGGGTATCAAATCAACTTCACGGGTCTCATCTGTGCCTGAACTGGGTGTAATATCGAAATTCAGTGTCCAGTTTCTTGCCACACGTACAGCAGCATCAAGTTTAAGGAGCTTGGCCGCATACGCAAGAGTTTTGCCCTGAATCATTACTGACGTTAAGACAACGAAGAATATAACGTTGAACATGTACCTTGCCTGCGGGTGTCCTTCTGTTAATGGGTATGTCGCAAGTATAATCGGCACTGCTCCTCTGAGTCCTGTCCATGATACAAAGAGTTTTTCACGCAAATTGAACCTGCTGAATATAGTACATATGAACGTAGCTATAGGTCTCGCAATGAACATCAGACAGAATGATATTAACATTCCTGTCTTGATCACTGACACGCTGATTATCTCTGTGGGTGTGACGAGAAGGCCAAGTACTAAGAACATGATAATCTGCATGAGCCACGCGAATCCTTCATGAAATCTCTGAAGACTATACTTGTACAGAAAATCTCCGCCTCCCATTACGATTCCGCAGATGTACACCGCAAGATAACCGTTGCCGTAAACTGTCTCAGTCATTCCGAATGTCGTTAATACAATGCATATTCCCCATACAGGATATAACGCTTCATTTGAGACTTTGAGCTTCTTAATCGCATAACACGCTAACCTTCCCATCATGAGACCCATAGCTCCGCCTGCTGCCATTTGAATCACAAACTTAATGGCCATGTCGAACAATGGAACTTCCGGACTTTTCAGCCAGTGTATTGCCGTTATCGTTAAGAACACTGCCATAGGATCATTGCTTCCTGATTCAAATTCAAGTAAGGGTTTCAATGTTCCCTTTACGCCGACTTTCTGAGTTCGCAGAATCGAGAAGACTGCTGCGGCATCAGTAGATGAAATGATAGAGCCTAAGAGAAATGCATCTTTGTATGTGAACTGAGGAAGCATAGCGAGAGGTATTGCCATTGTCACAGCAGTGAAGAATACACCGAGTGTTGAGAGTACGACACCCTGAGTTACGATTGGCTTCACGTCCTCCCATCTCGTTTGGAATCCTCCTGAGAACAATATGAATGCAAGTGCAAACGTTCCTACACCGTTGGCTGCTTCTGCGTCATTGAAATACAAACCTCCAGGCCCGTCTACACCTGCGAGCATTCCAATTCCCAAGAATAATATCAATGCTGGGAATTTTATTTTTTCGGACAATGTTCCTGCAACGAGGCTCATGAAGAATAATAGACCTGCTACGAGAAACGGATCAATAGTTCTAAGCATGTGTTATTGAATCAAACTCCTTCAATAAAAATTTTTGAACGTGAACAAATTAATTCACTTGCTGAATCAAATCAAGTGTACAATTTGCAGAACTGAATCAAAAGAGCCTCCCGTAAATTTTTGGGAAGCTCCTTCATTTTGAATCTGCGTGTATGAATCGATGATAATTATTTTTTCCGTGAACTTATGAATGCGAGCATGGGAAACAATATTCCTGATGAAATACCGAACGACACACATCCTCCGCTTGATGAACTTATTGCTGAACTTAATGATGATGATAATAATTCAAAGTACCATGCTGCTATCAGATGTCCGTCTCTCGAACCATCACTTACGAGAGTTTCTCCTTCAGGCGAGAATGCGTATGTATCTCCTTCTCTGATTTCTCCAGTGTTGGCATCTGCGAGCATGACACCGTAATATATCATTATGTGTTCGTCATCGCTTATCATTGCACCTGCACCTACATAGCTTGTTACGTCAACAGTCTTGCCATTCTGAACTGACATTGCACGAAGTCCCATGCTCCTGAACATATCGCCGTCTACAGATTTGTATCCGCTTGGGTATGTTGGGAGCTTTGAGATTGACGAGTATATTTGAGAGTATTTTTCACCGCAGTTACTAGGTGTGAGGTAAAATATTTTCCCGAATCCAACTACTGCAGTTTTTCCTGAAGGGAGATTGTTCAATTTGATGTCAAAGCTGAAGCCGGAACCTTCAACTTGATTCTTCATTCCTGAAAGGGGAACTGAGCGATTCAAATCGGGGCTTGTGTAGTCGGATGCATTCAAGAAATTTCCGCGCTCAAGCTCCGCATCTACTGATGATACTGCGCCTTTGGGAGTGAGAAGAAAATTTACATCACCGAGATTATCTCCTGAGATGATAGAGCTGTTTGCATCTGTCGAATAGAACGTGAAGCTCGCAGATATGTCTGTATAATCTGTCGTCTCGAATAATGCCGTATAGCTTCCAGGCATCACAGTTCCGTTGAGCGTCAGTACACCGTCTGCATATGTATAGTCTGTTATGTTCGTTCTGTTACGTCCGCTTCCCATGTACACGGATTTGATTGCGTATACTGCCGGTGCATTAGTAAATATCATCTTTAACTTCGGACTTTCTGCCGGTGCTATAAATCCTCCGTCAGGTTCTTCTGCCTTTACTGTTGCTGCTGTCTGTCGTTTCACGAAAATATTGCAGTTAATTACGACATCAGGAATATTCTTCAGCATGAATGTTATCTTGCTTATTGTCTTTCCTTCGAGTGAAGCTGTGTAATCATAATCTCTGACTACTCCGAATCCGTGCGGTTCAACATATTTGTCGTTCACGCAGAATGCTATCGTGTTTGCATCGCTCCAAAGGTTGCAGTCGTGTCTCATTCCGTAAACCTTGCCATCGGAAGTTTCAATCAATGCGCCTAGATAATTTCTTGCTATCTTGTCATCACTAAGTCCGATATTAATATTCGCATTTGAAATCGTGAGCTGATAGTTTCCCCATGTTGCTGATGCTCCGCTTCCGAGTGTTAATGTTGCACCTGTTGCTGTTGTCGTTTCAGTTATCATTTTTCCGAATGAACCGTCTGCATTCACATCTTTGTACTCGCTGAATGTCTCATCTGAGAATGTGAATCTCATTCTGTTACTGAGTGATTCATAAACTGCTTCTGTCATTCGTACCGGTACTGCTTTCAATCCCGATATTGTGCTCCCGTTGTCATTTGATTCTGAGACTAAGAGAGGGAAACGAGAGATTGCGAATGTAGTCGGTGAAGTAATTGCATCAAGACCTTCTACTTCGAGAGCCGATGAAGTCTGATTCACTTCCCCAGCATAGAACTCTGCCCATGTCATATTTGTTGTTGCATAACGATACTCTGCGGCATAAGCATATGAACATGAAAGTATGAAGGCACAAATTATAAGTGCAAAAACTTTTCTGAAAATGCCCAAGAAAATCAATCCTTCCTTGAAAATATATTTTAAAAAAGTTTTACTGATAAAACCTAGCTCATTATATCACGTTGTTAAAGTTGCAATCACAAAATTTTTCGTGATAGTATTCGCACGAAGGAGATGAAAATCATGAACGTATATGTAGATGATATTACAGCAGAAAGGGCAAAGGAACTTCTTGATGAGTTCGGGTTTGATATTCAGACGGCAGTTAATGTTTTTCTCAGGCAAGTTATACGTGAGAAGGAAATTCCATTTAGCATAGGCATGACTTATGATGAACGAAAACGTCTTCAGGAAATTGAAGAGAAAGCAGAATACGATGAATACTTCAGCGGAGCAAATCTCGAACATATATTGCAAAGTCTGCAACAGCTCAAAGAAGGGAAAGTTATTGAGCATGATCTGATAGAGGTTGACGAATGAAAATAGCATGGACAGAAAACGCATGGGAAGAATATACAGATTGGCAGATTGAAGACAAATATATTCTGAGAAAGATAAATTCTCTCGTGAAAGACATAATACGATGCCGCAATATAGGCGGAATAGGTAAGCCTGAGCCTTTAAGGGGAAATCTTTCGGGAATGTGGAGCAGACGTATAACAGAAGAACACAGGCTCATATACAGATTGGAAGACAATGAATTAATGATATATTCATGTGCCAGACACTATGAAGACGTGAAAGATTGACAGAATAAATTTTCACGGTTATTATTTCTCATAATATGAATTCACATGTAAAAAGGGAGGGCCTAAACATCATGAGAGGAATCGAATCATTAGGAATGTTTATGCCCTATAAAATGTCATCACTGAAGATAAAGCGTAATTTAACATTGCCTCAGTGAATGACGGAGATACATTTAGATTTTCGTATCATAAAGCCGCTCATTCATGGGGCGGTTTTTTTGTGAGTTTTTATTTTTCATATCACATATTTCAGAAGGAGAGATTGTTTCATGACCACAAACCCAATCTTCAAGGGAGTAGCTACAGCATTAATCACACCGACAAATGATAACGGAGTAGATTATGATTCATTCGGAAGAGTAATCGATTGGCAGTGCGAGCAGAGAATCAATGCGCTCGTGATTGCAGGAACAACAGGTGAAGGTTCAACCCTCGATGATGCAGAACACAAAGCAGTAGTGAAGTTTGCAGTTGAACGCATAAACGGAAGATGCCCGGTGATAGCCGCAACAGGTTCAAACGATACGAGATATGCAATTCAGCTCACGAAGTACTGCTGTGATGTAGGTGCAGACGCAATGCTCATTGTTACCCCATACTACAACAAGACCACGCAGAACGGACTCATCAAAATGTATTCAACGATTGCAGACGCATCATCAAAACCGTTAATCCTCTACAACGTCCCTTCACGCACAGGTGTGAACATTGAGCCTCAGACATACGAAGTGTTATCACATCATCCGATGATACAGGGAATCAAAGAGGCAAACTCGAACATCAGCAAGATAGTACAGACTGCACAGCTTGTAGGTGACAGGCTCGATATATATTCCGGCAATGATGACCAGATAACTCCGATTCTCTCAATGGGAGGGTTAGGTGTAATCTCTGTGCTCTCAAATGTCGCTCCAAAAATCACAATGGAAATTTGCGATAAATTCTTCGCAGGTGATGTGAAAGGTTCTGCGGAATTACAATGCAAAATGCTTCCGTTAATCAATGCGCTCTTCAGTGAAGTGAATCCGATTCCAGTTAAGGCGGCAATGTCTGCAATGGGATTCTGTGAAAATCATGTCCGTCTTCCTCTTGTGCCAATGGAAGAATCACACTGGAAAGTTCTGAAAGCATTAATGCAGGAACAGGGGTTAATATAGTCATGAGAATAATCATCAATGGTGCAAATGGTCGTATGGGTCATATGCTTGCTGACATGGCCAGAGAAGAAGGTGAAGTTATCGCGGCTGGCGTTGATGTTGTAGGAGATTATATGAGACTTGAAGATTTCAACGGTGAAGCTGACTGCGTAATAGACTTCTCGAATCACAAAGCAGCTCCCGAACTCGTAGACTATTGCGTGAAACGTGAACTTCCCGTATTAATCGCATCAACAGGACACACTCCCGAAGAACTCAAACTCATTCATGAGGCCGCAAAAAAAATTCCTGTCTTCATGTCGCCTAATATGTCTGTCGGAGTTGCATTGCTCGCTGACTTGGCCGAACGCATAACACGAATATTCGGTGATTGCGATATTGAGATGATTGAAGCTCATCACAACCAGAAGCTCGATGTCCCAAGCGGAACAGCATTAATGCTCGCAGAACGAATTCAGGAAGCAAGAAGTGATTCGAGTCTCAACATAGGCAGGCATGAAAACGGAAAGAGACCAGCTAATGAGATTGGAATTCATTCATTGAGATACGGAACTGAAGTAGGAACTCACGAGATTATTTTCTCGAATGGACTTGAGACCATAACCCTGAAACATGACGCAAAGAACAGAGCATTATTCGCAAAGGGTGCATTATCGGCGGCAAGGTGGCTCGTGAAACAGTCAGCAGGTTTATATAACATGAGGGATTTAATATCATGATGAATGCACAGGAGATAATAAGTTTCATATCAAACTCAAAGAAGGTTACTCCCGTAAAAATATTTCTCAAGGAACGTGAAGAAATTGATTTTTCAGGAACTAACGCGAGGGTATTCGGTGCAGGTGACAAAATAATTTTCGGGGACTGGTCAGAACTTCAGCCGATACTCAGAATGAACAGCGATAAAGTTCTTGATATTGTCATTGAGAACCCAGCAAGAAATTCCGCAATTCCACTTCTCGACCTCAAAGATATTCATGCAAGAATCGAACCGGGCGCAATAATCCGCGATAACGTTTCAATCGGAGAGAACGCAGTCATAATGATGGGAGCAGTAATCAACATCGGAGCAGTAATAGGTGAAGGCACGATGATAGACATGAATGCTGTACTCGGTGGACGTGCTACTGTCGGTAAGAACTGTCACGTAGGAGCAGGGGCTGTTCTTGCAGGCGTAATTGAACCCGCAAGTGCAAAACCCGTAATCGTTGACGATAATGTTCTGATTGGTGCAAATGCTGTTGTCATTGAGGGAGTTCATATCGGTGAAGGTGCAGTAGTAGCCGCAGGAGCAATCGTGATTGATGATGTTGAACCAGGCAAAGTTGTAGCAGGTTGTCCCGCGAGAGTCATCAAGGATAAAGATGCAAATACGACATTGAAGACTGCACTTGAACAGTCATTGAGGAAAATATAAACATGGCCGTAAACTTTCTGAATGAAGCAAAAGCACTCAAAGATAAACTCATTGAGATTCGCAAAAATTTTCATAGAATACCTGAAATAGGCAATCATGAGTTCAAAACTTC